>NZ_JAIVFN010000010.1 GCF_030015065.1 Xanthobacter autotrophicus
TTCGGGCGAGGCGCAGCGCATGGAAACAACGGGGCGATCTCCGCCCAGAGGGCGTCGGGCAACAGCTTCTTGGCCATGCCCAACACAACGCCAAATATGGTTAACAAATCGTTTTGTTAGGCGCTCTTAGGCAGTGTTGATGGATTTGGTGAGGATGAAGCTCAGGGCGAGGGCGACGATGGCGGCGAAGCCGCATTCGGTCTTCTCGCAGCGCAGGGCGACGCGCTTGAATCGCTTGAGCTTTCCGAAGCACTGCTCGATCCGGGCGTGGCCCCGGTAGAGCGCCTTCGGGAAGAAGGCGACCGGTCTTTCGCAGTGGATTTGAACGGGATGGCGGGCGCGATGCCCCGAGCCCGGGCAATGGCCCGGTTGGCCTTGGCGTCATAGCCCTTGTCGGCGAGGGCCGCGCGCGGCGTGACGTATGGACCCAGGTCCAGCAGCAGCTTGAAGAGTGGGCTGTCGCCGACCTCACCACCGGTCAGGTGGAAGGCGATCGGCCGGCCGTCGAAGTCGCTCTTGAGGTGGATCTTGGTGGAGAAGCCACCCCGCGATCGGCCGAGGGCCTGGCCCTGCTGCCCCCTTTTGCCCCGGCGGCGGAGACATGGGCGCGCACGACGGTGGAATCGAATATCTGGACCAGATGCGCGGTGCGGCTCAGCGATGCCAGGGTCTCGAAGAACAGCTCGAACACGCCGGCCTGACGCAGCCGCCAGAATCTTTTCCAGACGCTGTTCCACGCGCCGAACTCGGCCGGCAGCGCCCTCCAGGAGATGTTGTGCACGGTGAAATAGTGCATGGCTTCGAGGAACTTGCGGTCATCGCGCCCCTTGTCGCCCCGTCGCGACCGGCAAGCGCGGAACACCTCCAGAGCCACCGCCCAATCCTCGTCCGTCATCCGCGTCAGCATGGTCGACCTCGCCAAAAGCCGACCCGCTATGAATCACCGAAGGGGCAGGAAGGGAATCCACTCCGGCTCAACCGGCGGCAAATCCCGCCGTTCTGCGCCGCTATGTCTTGTTGTAGTCAGGTGCCGAGTTGCCGTAACGGTATGTACGGTTGTTCTGGCAGGGAATGAGCTCTCTTGGAGACGAAGGGCGCTGAAGCAGCCGATTCTCATGGACAAGCTTTCATCGCAGAGCACGGAAGGACGGATGTCCTCCGGGCCGGGGAGGCCGCGGAGCCGATCGCATGGCACGCCTTGGATGCGGAGGCCGCGCTGCAGCGTCTCTCGTCCAGTCAGCACGGGCTTTCGAGTGAGGACGCTGCGCGGCGGCTTTCAGCACATGGCCCGAACCGGCTTCCCACTGCGCGTCGGCGGAGCGTCCTCACGCGCTTTCTCGGGCAGTTCCACAACGTCCTGATCTATGTCCTGCTTGCCGCCGGGGCGGCGACACTTCTGCTCGGCCATCTCTCCGACAGCCTGGTGATCGCAGGCGTCGTTCTGGTGAACGCGGTCGTGGGCTTCATTCAGGAAGGACGGGCCGAGCGGTCCATTGATGCCATCCGGGCCATGATGAATCCACGTGCCGGCGTCATGCGTGCCGGGCACAGGGGCAACCTCGCCGCGGAAGACATTGTTCCCGGCGACATCGTGCTCCTTGAAGCAGGGGACAGGGTGCCGGCCGACCTGCGGCTGCTGCGGGCGCACAATCTCACCATCGACGAGGCCGTGCTGACGGGCGAATCGGTGGCGGCAACCAAGCAGATCGAGCCGGTTCGTGCCGATGCCGCCCTCGGCGATCGCGCGTCAATGGCCTATTCGGGGTCGCTCGTCGCCGCAGGCCATGGCCTCGGTGTCGTCGTCGGGACCGGCCGCGACACCCAGATCGGCCGCATCAGCACGATGATCGGCGCCGTGGAAAGCCTTTCCACACCGCTCATGCGGGCCATGGATCGCTTCGCCCGGCAGGTCTCGGCGGCAATTCTCGGCATATCCGCCCTGGTGTTCGCCATCGCTGTCCTGTGGCGGGACTACACCCTGGACAGTGCGCTGATGGTGGTGGTGGGGCTCGCCGTGGCCGCCATTCCCGAGGGCCTTCCGGCGGTCATGACCATCACGCTCGCGGTGGGCGTGCGCCGCATGGCGCGTCGCAACGCCATCATCCGCCGTCTCCCGGCGGTGGAGACGCTTGGGGCCGTCTCGGTGATCTGCTCGGACAAGACCGGCACGCTGACCCGCAACGAGATGACGGTGCGCGGCCTTTACACCGCGGACGGCGCGGTGTCGGTGGAGGGTGTCGGCTATGCCACGCAGGGCGATTTCAAGCGCGAGGGGATGCGCCTGGAGCCCGCCGCCGACCCGGTCCTCTCCAGGCTGCTGCACGCCGCCGTGTTGTGCAACGACGCGCAGCTCCACACCGTTGACGGCGCATCAACCGTCGATGGCGACCCCATGGAAGGGGCTCTTCTGGTTCTGGCGGTGAAGGGCGGGCTCGATCCCGCCCGCGCGCGTGCCGATTATCCAAGGCGTGACGAGATTCCCTTCGACGCCCGCCATCGATACATGGCGAGCCTCAACGACACGGACGGCGGGCCGATCATCTACGTCAAGGGCGCGCCGGAACGCATTCTCGACATGTGCGTCGACGTCGCCGCTGCGGCAGGACACCGTCCGCTGGACCGGGCGACCTGGGATGCGGCGACCCAGCATGCCGCCGCCGAGGGGCAGCGTGTCATCGCGCTCGCCTGCCGGCATGCGGCGGATTCTGAGGCTCGCCTGTCGCCTGAGCGGGTGGAGGAGGGACTGACGCTTCTCGGGCTCGTCGGCCTCATCGACCCCGCCCGGTCGGAGGCGAAGGAGGCAGTCCGGGAATGCCGGACCGCCGGCATCGCCCTCAAGATGATCACTGGCGACCATGCCGAGACCGCCCGCGCCATCGCCATCCAGCTCGCGCTGGCGGATGATCCAGAGGTGATTACCGGCGCCGAGCTCGACCAGATGGATGACGCCACGCTGCGGGCCACGGCCGCCGCGATGACGGTGTTCGCCCGCACTTCGCCCGAGCACAAGCTGCGCCTCGTCAGCGCTCTCCAGGCGAACGGGTCGGTCGTCGCCATGACCGGCGACGGCGTCAACGACGCACCGGCCCTCAAGCGGGCCGATATCGGCGTCGCCATGGGTGGCAAGGGCACAGAGGCGGCCAAGGAAGCCAGCGAGATGGTTCTGGCGGACGACAATTTTGCGACTATCGTTGCCGCCGTGCGTGAAGGCCGGACAGTCTACGACAATCTCACCAAAGTGCTCGCCTGGACCTTGCCCACCAATGGGGGCGAGGCACTCACCATCATCTGCGCGGTTCTGTTCGGTCTGGTGCTGCCGGTGACGCCGATCCAGATCCTCTGGGTCAACATGGTCACGGCGGTGGCGCTGGGCCTCACCTTGGCGTTCGAACCCACTGAGCCCGGGACCATGCGCAGGCATCCGCGCGCGGCGGGTGCTCCGCTCCTGTCCGGCAGGCTGGTCTGGCGGATCATGTTCGTTTCGGTGCTGATGGCGGCGGGTGCCTTCGGCGTCCAGGCAATCGCCGAAACGTGGGGGCACGATACAGAGACGGCCCGCACCATGGTGGTGAACGCGCTGGTGGCCATGGAAGTGTTCTATCTCTTCTCCGTCCGCTTCATCCACGGGACGTCTCTGACCTTCCCGGGCCTGCTTGGGACGCCAGCCGTGCTGTCCGGGCTCGCCGGCGTGATCGCGTGTCAACTGGCCTTCACCTATGCGGCGCCCCTACAGGCCATCTTCGAGACACGAGCTCTGAGCCTGTCCGACCTTCTCGCGGTTGCTGGCGCCGGAGGAATACTGCTCGTCGTGGTAGAAGTGGAAAAGCGCCTGTTCGGACTCTGGAGCCGGGGCCACCGTCCTGAACGCTCTAGAGCGACCCATGGAGGAAACCAAAAATGATGAAGAGCGCGTTGCTTTTGCTTGGGGAGAGCCCGTCCGGCCGTGTGGCCAGTGTTCAGGCGCGGCGTCTCGCCAGGAACCGGGCGGTGCAGTTGACGGGCCTGACAGGCATCGACCTCGCCTTTATTGAAGCGCCGATGCCAGGGACCATCGGAGGTGCCGCCTACCACGCGCAGATGGAAAGCGGTCTCAAGGCGGAGGCGGAGAAGACACGCCAGGGTCTCGAGGAGGCGTTCCGGCGCGATTGCGCGGCCGATGGGATCATTCCGACGGTCATCAGCTTCGAGGGCGACCCGCCCGAGCAGATCGCGACGGCCAGTGCCACCAATGACCTCTTGATCACCGGTCACGACATCACCTTTCGCGGCCTGAAGTCGGAGAGCAACTCGGAGACGCTGACTGAGATCCTGTCCTCGACATCGCGGCCCGTCCTGGTGTGCCCGGACGAGGCACGGTCCGAAGGCGCCGTACTCGTCGCCTATGACGGCAGTCTGCCCGCCATGCGGGCGCTCCAGCTCTTTGTCCTCTGCGGGGGATGGGAAAACCGCCCCGTGACCGTGGTGAGCGTGGACGCTCAACTGGAAACCGCCGAGCGGCTCGCCCGCGACGCAGCGAACTATCTGCGCCTGCACGGCCATGAGGTCGATCTTCAGCCCATCGGCTCCTCCGAGGCGCCGGCCGAGGTGATCCAGGCTCATGTGGCACGCCGCGAGATTGAAGTCATGGTGATGGGGGCCTATGGCCATCGTGGATTGAAGGAGTTCTTCTTCGGCTCCACCACGCAGACGCTCATCGGGCAGCCGAAGGCCTCTATCTTCCTCTATCACTAGCGGCTGGCCGCGCGACGCGAACCGCCGAGGCGTTCTGCCTCACCCCCTGCTCCCACCCAGGCACGGCGAGGCTCCTGACGCATGACATTGCTGCTTGTGGTTCTGGTCCCCTTCCTCGGCGCCCTGATCCCGCCGCTGGTGATCCGTTCGGGGCGCAACACCTGCGCGGCGGCGACGGGTGGCGCGACGCTGCTTGCCCTCGCTCTGCTCCTTTCCCACGGGCCGGCGGTATTCTCAGGGGAGGTCCCCAAGGCCGGCGTGGACTGGGTTCCGGCCATGGGGCTCTCGCTGTCCGTGTTCGCGGACGGCCTCGGCTTCTTCTTCGCGGCCATGATCCTCGTCATCGGCCTGCTGGTGATCGTCTACGCGCGCTTCTATCTGTCGCGCGAGGACCCCATGGGCCGTTTCTTCGCCTATCTGCTGCTGTTCCAGGGCTCCATGGTGGGCGTCGTGCTGTCCGACAACGTCGTCCTGCTGCTGGTCTTCTGGGAGATGACCAGCCTCACCTCGTTCCTGCTCATCGGCTTCTGGACCAAGCGGGCGGATGCCCGGCAGGGCGCGCGCATGGCGCTGGTGATCACCGGCGGCGGCGGGCTGGCGCTCATCGCCGGCCTCCTGCTGGTGGCGCAGGCGGCGGGCTCCTATCAGCTCACGGACATCCTCGCCCGTGGCGAGATGGTGCGCGCCTCGCCGCTCTATCTGCCGGCGCTGCTGCTGGTGCTGGCCGGCGCCTTCACCAAGTCCGCCCAGTTCCCATTCCATTTCTGGCTGCCCCACGCCATGGTCGCGCCCACCCCGGTGTCGGCCTATCTCCACTCCGCCACCATGGTGAAGGCGGGCGTGTTCCTGCTGGCGCGGCTGTGGCCGGTGCTCGCCGGCACCGAGGCGTGGTTCCTCATCGTCGCGCCGGTGGGGCTCGCCACCATGCTCGTCGGCGCCGCCATCGCCCTGTTCAGGAACGACCTCAAGGGGCTGCTGGCTTACTCCACGGTGAGCCACCTCGGCCTCATGACCATGCTGCTCGGCCTCGGCACGCCCATGGCCGCGGTGGCGGCGGTGTTCCACATCATCAACCACGCCACCTTCAAGGCCGCGCTGTTCATGAGCGCCGGCATCGTTGACCACGAGGCGGGCACCCGCGACATCCGCCGTCTGGGCGGCCTCATGGTGCTCATGCCGGTGACGGGTACGCTGGCGCTCCTCGGCGCCGCCGCCATGGCCGGCGTGCCTTTGTTCAACGGCTTCCTGTCCAAGGAGATGATGCTGGAGGAGGCGGCCCACACCTCCTACCTGGGGCTCGACCAGCTCTTCCCTGTGCTCGCGACGGTGGCGGCCGTCTTCTCCGTCGCCTTTTCGGCGCGGTTCGCCATCGGCACCTTCCTGGGCCCGGTGCGGCACGACTACCCGCATCACCCCCACGACCCGCCGCCGGGCATGTGGCTGCCGGTGGCGGTGCTGGTGGTGCCGGTGATCGCCATCGGCCTGTTTCCCGGCCCCGTGGCCGGTCCGCTGGTGGCGCTGACCGCGGCCGCGGTCATCGGCGGACCGCTGCCGGACTATCACCTCGCCTTGTGGCACGGCATCACGCCCGCGCTGGTCATGAGCCTTCTCGCCTTCGCCGGCGGCGCGGCGCTGATGCTGGCCTACGGTCAGGCGGACAGGGTGCGCGCGCGCCTGCCGCGTCTCGATGCGCGGGCCATGTTCGAGGCCACGGCCGGGACCCTGGTTTTCACCTGCCGGCGTCTCCTGGGCGCGCTGCACGACGGCGCCCTGTCGCGCTACATGGGCGTGACGGTGGCGACGCTCGTCGCCGTCGGCGGCTACGGCTTCTGGAGCGCGACCCACGGCGCCGGCACCCGTCCGCTCCTGCCGGTGAACGCGCCCGCATTGACCGCCTTCCTCGCGCTCGTGCTGGCGAGCGGCGCGGTGCTGCTGTGCCATGCCGAGCGGCTGACCGCGCTGATCCTCACCGGCGTGGTGGGCGTGGTGGTGGCGCTCGCCTTCCTCCAGTTCTCCGCCCCGGACCTCGCCCTGACGCAGATCTCGGTGGACGTGGTCACCACCATCCTCATGCTGCTCGCCCTCAACCTCCTGCCCAAGGCGACGCCAAGAGAGGAAAGCCGCGCCACGCGTTGGCGCGACAGCACCGTCGCCGGCCTCGCCGGGCTGGGCGTGGCGGGGCTGGCTTATGCGGTCATGACGCGCAACGGCGTCTCCATCTCCGACTATTATCTCGCCCAATCCAAGCCGGGCGGGGGCGGCACCAACGTGGTGAACGTGATCCTGGTGGACTTCCGCGGCTACGACACCTTCGCCGAGATCATCGTGCTCGGCATCGCCGCGCTCGCCATCTACGCCCTGCTCAATCCGGCGCTGAAGGGCGCGGCGGTGCGGCGCATCAAGGCTATGCTCCCTCGGACCGAATCCCGGGACGTCCATCCCCTCCTGCTGGTGGTGGCAACCCGCGTCCTGCTGCCTTTGTCGCTGACGGTGGGCGCCTACATCTTCCTGCGCGGGCACAACGAGCCCGGCGGGGGCTTCATCGCCGGCCTCGTGGTCGCCATCGCCCTGATCATGCAGTACATCGCCTCCGGCTACGCCTGGGCGGCCGAGCGCATGAAGGTGGACGCACAGTCCATGATCGGTGCCGGCGTGGCCGTCGCCGGCCTCACCGGCATTGCCGCCTTCGCCTTCGGCCGGCCGTTCCTGACCTCCACGTTCGGGTACCTGCGCTGGCCCGTGGTCGGCACGTTCGAACTGGCCTCGGCCTTGGCCTTCGACCTCGGCGTATTCCTCACCGTGGTGGGGGTGATGCTGCTGTCGCTGGCGCAACTCTCCCGCGTCGCCCGCCGCATCGATCCATCGCCGGAAAGCCGTGAGCCTATGGATGTGCCCCTGGAACGGGGTGCGTCCGGCGCCGCCGGCAGGGAGGGCTGAGCCATGGAACTCCTCGTTGCCGCCGCCATCGGCATCCTCACCACGGCGGGCACCTACCTGATGCTGCGCGCCTATACCTTCCCGGTGATCCTCGGCCTCACCTTCCTGTCCTATGCGGTGAACGTCTTCCTGTTCGCCATGGGCCGGCTCGCCATCGACCGCCCGCCGGTGATCTCGCCGGATGCTCCGGGCTACACCGATCCTCTGCCACAGGCGCTCGTGCTCACCGCCATCGTCATTTCCTTCGGCATGACCGCGCTCATCGTGGCGCTGGCGCTGCGCGGCTATCTGGAGACCGGCTCCGACCGCAGCACGCTCGACGCTCCGCGCCGGACCGACGCGGGAGGCGGGGCATGACCACGCCGCTCGACCAGATGACGATCCTGCCGGTGATCCTGCCGGCCATGGCGGCGGCCTTCCTGGTCCTCGCCCTGCGCCATCATCTCGCCGGCCAGCGCATCGCCTCCATCGGCGTCACGCTTCTCCTGGTGGGGATCGCGGCGTTCCTCCTCGCCCAGGCATCGGACGGCACGGTTCGCGCCTACCGGCTCGGCGACTGGCCGGCGCCCTACGGCATCACGCTGGTGCTCGACCGGCTCTCGGCCACCCTGCTGCTGCTCACCGCCGTGCTCGCCCTGTGCGTGGTGGTCTATGCCGCCGGCGGCGTGGATGGGCGGGGGCGGCACTTCCATCCCTTGTTCCAGTTCCAGCTCATGGGCATCAACGGCGCCTTCCTCACCGGCGACGTGTTCAACCTGTTTGTGTTCTTCGAGGTGATGCTGATCGCCTCCTACGGGCTGATGCTGCACGGCGGCGGGCCGGCCCGGCTGAAGGCGGGCTTCCAGTATGTGGCCATCAACCTTCTGGCCTCCGTCGTCTTCCTTGTCGGGGTGGGACTGATCTACGCCGTCACCGGCACCCTCAACATGGCCGACCTCGCCGTGAAGGTGCCGCAGGTGGCGGAGGCCGACGCCGCGCTCCTGAAGGCCGGGGCACTGCTGCTGTTCCTGGTCTTCGCCACCAAGGCGGCTCTGGTGCCCCTGCACTGGTGGCTTCCGGCCACCTATGCCGGCGCCTCCGCGCCCGCCGCCGCCATGTTCATGATCATGACCAAGGTGGGGGCCTACGCCATCATCCGGGTCTATGGCCTTGTGTTCGGCGCCGGCGCGGGCCCGTTGGCGCTGGCGGCGGCGCCGTTCGTCATTCCGGCGGCGCTCGTCACGCTGGCGGTGGGCGCCATCGGCCTGGTGGGAAGCCGCACCTTGCGCGATCTCTCCGCCTTCGCGGTCATCGCCTCCATGGGCACGCTGCTCGTCGCCATCGGTCTGTTCGACGCCGCGGGGCTCGCGGCCGGACTTTATTATCTCGTCCATTCGACGCTCGCCGGCGCGGCCCTGTTCCTCATCGCCGGGCTGGTGCAGGAGCAGCGGGGCGCGGCGCGCGACCGTCTGGTGCCGGGGCCGGCCATGGCCGGGGAGACGCTCATCGGCGGCCTGTTCTTCCTCGCGGCGATCGCCCTCGTGGGGCTGCCGCCGCTGTCCGGCTTCCTCGGCAAGGTCATGATCCTGAAAGCGGCGCAGGCTTCCGCCATCTGGCCCTGGATCTGGGGGCTCATCCTTGCCGCGAGCCTGGTGATGACCTTCGGCTTCGCGCGGGCGGGATCGGTGCTGTTCTGGGCCAGCGGCCCGGCATCCGGGACGAAGCCGCCGCCCGCATTGTCCCTGGCCGCGGTGGTGCTTTTCCTTGGGCTCATGGTGGCCTGGACGCTGGCGGCGGGGCCGGCCACAGACGGGCTCCAGCTCACCGCGCGGCAGGCCCTCGACCGCTCCGCCTACATCGGCGCGGTGCTGGGGCCGGACGCGCGCCTCGCGGCGAGAGACTGACATGCGCGCGCGCCTCCTCCCCCATCCCCTGCTCACCGTGCTCGTCACCCTCGTCTTCATTTTCCTCATGAACGAGGTGACGGCGGGTGTGGTGGTGCTGGGGCTGATCCTGGGCTTCGCCATTCCCCTTCTCACCGCGCCCTTCTGGCCCGGCCGGCCGCGGCTGAAGGCGCCCCTCACCGTCGCCGAGTTCATGCTCGTGGTGCTGTGGGACATTATCATCTCGAACATCGAGGTGGCGAAGCTGATCCTGTTCCGGCGCGGCGACCGCCTGCGCACGCGCTACGTCACCGTGCCGCTCGACCTTGAAACCCCCGAGGCCATCGCCCTGCTCGCCGGCACCATCACCATGACGCCGGGAACGGTGAGCGCGGATCTCAGCGCCGACGGCAAGGCCCTGCTGGTGCATTGCCTCGACACCGGGGACCCGGCTGCGACCGTCGCCGCCATCAAGGCCCGCTACGAACGCCGACTGAAGAGGATCTTCGAATGATCGCCGCCGCCATCGCCATCGCAGGGGGCGCCATCTGCCTCGCCATCCTGCTCACGCTCTATCGCCTCGCGGTAGGCCCCGACGCCACCGACCGCGTGCTGGCGCTCGATACGCTGGTGATCGAGACCATCGCGCTCATCGTGCTCGGCGGCATCGCCTTCGGCACCGCCATGTATTTCGAGGCGGCGCTGCTGTTCGCCATGGTGGGGTTCGTGACCACCGTGGCCTTCTGCAAGTTCCTGCTCCGCGGCAACGTCATCGAGTAGGAGAGGCCCATGCATCTCCTCGCCGAGGCACTGGTCGCAGCGCTGATCCTCATCGGCGCATTCTTCCTGTTTGTGGGCGCGCTGGGCCTCGCCCGCCTGCCGGACATGATGCGCCGCCTGCACGGCCCCACCAAGGCCACGACGCTTGGCATCGGCGCGCTGCTCATCGCCTCCATGGTCTATTTTGCGGCGGTGCGCGGGACATTTTCGATCCATGAGCTTTTGATCACACTGTTCCTGTTCCTCACCGCGCCAGTCAGCGCGCACATGCTGGCAAAGGCCCATATCCTGCGGTCGGGCGGGAGGCGCGACCTGCCGCCGACAGGCACGCGGACGGGATGGGCGACGCTGGATGACTGCAAGTCGGATGGGACATGACCTTCGTGGGTTCGACGGCCCGGGGCGTCTGAGACGCTTGACGTAGTCTACCGAAAGAATGGGCTCGAGGGTCGAGTTAATGGGACAGCAGAGCGCGGGAATATCCGGCGGCGACGGGGATGGTCATGTCTTTGCCTTTCCATATCGGGGGATGGGGCGACCCAGGCCCAGGACCGCCCCCGGCTCCGGATCAGTTTCCCGGCTTGGTGCCGGGCACGGCCTGCTGGCCGTGCCACGCCTGCATCCGCGCCATCATCTGGGCGGGAAAGCGCATCTCCTCGGCGCTCAGCTGTCCGTCGCCATTGGCGTCGAGCATGGTGAAGGGGCGGTCGGCGATGGTCTTCGTTACCTCGGCGAAGAGCTTGCTGAACTCCTCGCGGGACAAGGTGCCGTTGCCGTCGCCATCATGGCTCGCCCACAGCTTCTAGATGCCGGCCTCCGCCTCGGCGGCGGTCACGGTGCCGTTCCCATCGGCGTCGAAGGTCATGAAGACCTGCTCGGCGGCGAAGCGGCCCATGGGCCCGCCCATGCCGCCCCCCATGCCGCCCCCCATGCCACCGCCCATGCGCTCACCCATGGGGCCGTTCATGGTGCCACCCATGCCCTGCCAGCCCGGGCTGCCGTGGCCGCCCATCATGCCGAAGCCTGGACCTCGGCCCCAGCAGCCGCCGTGGCCGCCGGCAATGGCGGGGATCGACACCGCCCCGCTACGGCAACGGCGGCGACGGCGCCCAGGATCGCGAGCGTCTTGCGTTTCATGTCCTCACCTCATCGGTTGTGCATTTCGATGGGTGGAGGATGGGTGGACTGCGTCGCAGCAGGATATCGGCGGAAGGGGCGAAGTGTATCGCTCTGTCGCAAGCCCGGCCTTCGCGACCGGACGCGACAATTGGTTTTCCGGCTCGCCCGAGGAGGCGCTAAATCTGCTTTCATGGCAGAGCAACCTCACATTCCCCACATCCTGGTCGTGGACGATCACCGCGAGATCCGCGACGCGGTCGGCCGGTACCTGGAGAAGAATGGCCTGCGCGCCACCACCGCGAAGTCGGCGGCCGAGATGGACGAGCATCTGCGGGGCGGACGCTTCGATCTCGTGATCCTCGACGTGATGATGCCGGGCGAGGACAGGCTTTCGGCGGCGCGTCGCCTGAGCGCCGGGGGCGGCCCGCCCATCCTCATGCTCAGCGCGCTGGCGGAGGAGACCGACCGGGTGGTCGGGCTTGAGATCGGGGCAGACGACTATCTGGTGAAGCCCTTCAGCCCCCGCGAGCTGCTGGCGCGCGTGAAGGCCATCCTGCGCCGCAGCGAGCGGCCCGAGCTGCTGGCGGGAGCCCTCGGCGGGCGCAAGCTGGCCTTTACCGGCTGGGTGCTCGATACCGACACGCGCCAGCTCGTGCATGAGGCCGATGGGCGCGAGGTCGCCCTCACCACCGCCGAATTCAAGCTGCTGGGGCCTTTCTGGAGCGGCCCCGCTTCGTGCTCTCCCGCGATCATTGACGGACCGATCCGGCGGTGGCCTATGCGGTCGAAAATATTATACCAGTAATCACCCGCGATAGCCCCTGTGTTCCGGGTTTCCTGTCAAGGAAGGTGTGGTCGAGGCGATTACGGAAACTGCGCGGGTGCCGATAAATTTCGCCGCCGTGCGAGGCCATCAGTGCTGCTTTATCGCGGCAGCCGCAGGTCGTGTTCGCCGCCAGAGCCGGCCAGCGTGCGATCATCGGCGGGAATTGCCGACCTTGGCCGACATGGCCTTGACCGCGCGGTGCAGGAGCACGCGGATCGCGGTGGGTGACAGGCCCGAGCGCAGCGAAACTTCGGCCACCGACTGTCCTTCGATCTTCACCGTGCGCACGATGTCGCGGGAGCGCTGGGGCAGGCCGTCCAGGAGCCGCTCCAGGTCGAGCCGCGCGCTGGCAGGTGTCTCCTCATCCGCTCCGGCGATATCCTCGATCTCCTCCACCGGGCTTGATGCACTCCGGCGCGCCGCCCGGAGATGGTCAATGAGCTTGTATCGGGCGATGGCGAAGAACCAGGCCGCGAACGGCCGCTGTGGGTCATAGGTGGCGCGGCGTTCGTGGATGGCGATGAGCGTGTCCTGCACCAGATCTTCCACTGACGCATCCCGGCCGAGCCGACGTGCGAAATAGCTGCGGAGGGTCGCCGCCAGGGCCTTCAGGAGGGCGCGATAGGCTGCCTCGTCGCCCGCTTGGGCGGCGATCATCAGGGCGTCGAGTGGCGGGTTTGGCGCCGACACGTCCATCTCCGCTCCAGATCCGCGCGCGACGAAGATCCCTACAGCCTGTGGGCCGCTGGAGACCGTCGCGCTTGGCCCAACGATCCAATGCCCAACGATCAAACTTATTCTAGAACGATCGCCCTAAAACACAAGCGGGCCACGACCAATGAACGGCGCGGCCAAGCCTTACCACCGCAGCAGGCGAGGCCCCAGAAGCGCGCCGAGCACACCGGTGAGGGCAATGCCCGCGCCGTACCACAAGGTGACGAAGGGCAGCGCCGTCTCGTCGCAGGCGATCGCGTAGATGCTGGCGGAAAGCGCGCCGGCCGTCACGCCCACGGCGGCGCCTGCAAGGCGCAGCCGCGTGGGGGCCATCTGGCGCATGGCATACATGCCGGCAGCCAGGATGGGCAGCGCGAGCAGCATGATGAGCGCCGTGCAGTGGTCCAGCGTGTGGCCGAGGAGCAGCGGCCGGATGGCGTCCCGCGGCGCGGTGGCGAGTTGGACGCTCGCGAGCAGGGCCATGGTGCCGGCCACGGCGATCCCCACCGCATAGCCGCGACCAGCCGCAGCACCCGGCCGGCCCAGCCGGTCGACGGCCATCAGCCCGGCCACCGCGAGGCCGAACGGGAAGATGAGCTTGATCCAGAACGACGCGGTGGCGAGGGCCGAGGCCATGTCCGGGCGCAGGCCGAGCAGCTCCAGCATGGCCGCCGCGGACACCGCGCTTCCGAAGGCGAACGCCAGGGCCAGCGTGCGGCGCACGGATGGGACGGGTGTGGCCGAAAGATCCCCCGCGAGAGTGTCGATCAGTGCATCCGTTGAGATGCCCTTTTGCCCTCCAGCGAAGCGCACGCCGTTGCGCATCGTGAACCCGCCTTCCAGTTAGACGCTTGGCTGAGGAAGAACGCCCATCAATGAGCCCCTCAAGCCACGCGCCAAAGCGAAAATCATGTCAAATCATCCATCCGGGGTGCGGCGAAAGCAAGGACCGGCCCGGCGAGGGGCGCTGACAAGATCAGGAGCATTCCAGCTTCGCGGCGCGCATGCGGTGACTGCGCACCTTGTGCCGGTTGCCGCAGGCGGACATGGAGCACCAGCGCCGGGTCCCGTTCCGTGCGGTGTCGTAGAAAATCAGGCTGCATTCCGGGTTGGCGCAGTGCCGTAGGCGCGCCGTCTCGTGCTGGGCCGCGAAGTCCGCGAAGTCCGCGGCGATGGCCGCCAGCGGGTCCATGTCGCCCGCCTCTTGCCGCTCCACCAGAAGTCCGCCGTCGCGCCAGGAGAGCCGTGGCGGCGTCGCGCCGGCTGCCAGATATTGATTGACCAGATCCAGGTCCGAGGCGGTGGGACGGCTGCCTGTCTGCAACGCGTCGAACAGGCGCGCGAGGGCCGCCCGCAAGGCATGCACCGCTGCCAGATCGGCACCGGCCGCGCCTTTGCGTCCTGCTCCCGCCTTGAGGCCGGCAGCGGCGAGCCATCTCGTCCACCCCTCAGGCGTCGCCAGGAAATCCCCCAGGGCCACCGGCGCGGAGTTCGCGAAATCGATCCAGAGGCGGCTGCCCAGAAAGGGCATGCCATCCCGGAAATCGCTGTCCTGCGGTGTGGTCAAGGCCCGTGTCCTTTCTCAACAGGCGCCTCAAGGGGCACTGTAACCGGGAAGATAGTCCGTCACAGGTTTGGCACAAGGCCATGGTGTGCGGCGATGAATCCATTAAAAACAGTTTGACAGGTTACATTGGTCGTGTAACTCGTTCGGAGGCATTAAGCCAGTTACGAAAGGCCCCCAAATGTTGAATGCGATTCTCCAGGCCGTCCGTCCCGCCGCGGCTGGATCTCTCCCGGTGGCAGAGGTGTCCTATCGCCGGGCAGCGATCGGCGGCCTCGACATCTTCTATCGGGATGCGGGACCGGCCGACGCGCCGGTGATCGTGCTGCTGCACGGCTTTCCGTCCTCCTCCCACATGTTCCGCGATCTCATTCCCGCACTGGCCGACCGCTACCGCGTGATCGCGCCCGACTATCCGGGCTTCGGTTATTCCAGCGCGCCGGCGCCCGAGGATTTCGCCTACAGCTTCGATGCCCTCGCGGACGTGGTGGAGAAGCTGCTCGCCGACCTCAGCGTGCACCGTTATGTGCTCTACATGCAGGACTTTGGCGGACCGGTGGGCATGCGCATCGCCGCCCGCCATCCGGAGCGGGTCATCGGCCTGATCGTGCAGAATGCGGTGGCGAACCTGGAAGGCTTCGCCGCCAGCGCGGCAGGCGCCTTCGGACCCTATTGGGCCGACCGCAATGGCGAGACGGAGAAGCCGGTCCGCGGCTTTCTCACCGCCGAGACCACGCGCTTCCAGTATGAGCACGGCTCATCCGCCCGCGCGGATCGCGTCAGCCCGGATGCCTGGCAGCACGACCAGTGGCTGCTCGACCGCCCCGGCAACGACCGGATCCAGCTGGAGCTGCTCTACCGCTACCAGGACAATGTGGGCGCCTATCCGCAGTGGCAGGCCTATCTGCGCGCCTACCAGCCGAACATCCTCGTGACCTGGGGCGACAACGACCCCTTCTTCACCGCCGCCGGCCGCGACCTGTTCAAGGCGCTGGTGCCGGCCACCGAGGTGCACTCCTACGAGGCCGGTCATTTCGCGCTGGAGACCCACGGGCCGGAGATCGCGGGCGCCATCCGCGCCTTCCTCGCCCGCGTGGCGCCGGCCGCCTGAGCTGTTCGCAAACGCCCTCGCACACCGCCTGCCGCCGCGCCTACTGATCCCGGCGCGGCGGCCCCTGCCTCCCGCGGAGTCTTCCGATGCCTTCCCTGTCCCGCACGCTGCTCGCCATCGGGGCGACGGCGCTCTGTCTCGGCCTGACACTTCCTGCCGCCCGATCCGCCCCGCCGGCTCCCGTGCCGGGCGCGTTGCAGCCTGCTCTTTCACCGACCGTCCATTACCGGTCAAAGGCCATCGACGGCATCGACGTCTTCTATCGCGAGGCGGGACCTGTTGACGCGCCCGTGCTCCTGCTGCTGCACGGCTTTCCCTCGTCCTCGCACATGTTCCGCAACCTCATCCCGTTGCTGGCGGATCGCTACCGGGTGATCGCGCCCGACTATCCCGGCTTCGGCCACAGTGCCGTGCCGGATCGCGCCCGGTTTTCCTACGGGTTTGCCGCCTATGCCGGCCTCGTGGACCGGCTGATGGGCGAACTCCAGGCCAGCTCGTATGCCCTCTATGTGATGGATTACGGCGCTCCCGTCGGCTACCGGCTGGCCCTCATGCATCCCGAGCGGGTGACCGCGCTGGTGGTGCAGAACGGCAACGCCTACGAGGAGGGCCTCAGCCCGTTCTGGACGCCGCTGAAGGCCTATTGGGCGGACGGCTCGCAGGCGAACCGCAATGCCCTGCGTGCGGGGCTGACGCGAGATGCAACACGCGCGCAATACGTCAACGGTGTCTCGGATGTTTCAAAGGTCGATCCCGATACCTGGCTGGTGGACCAGGCCCTGCTCGATCGGCCGGGGGTGGACGAGATCATGCTCGACCTGTTTAAGGACTACGCAAGCAACGTCGTGCTCTATCCCGTCTTCCACGCCTTCTTCCGCGACCGTCACCCGCCCACCCTCATCGTGTGGGGCGCCAACGACGAGATCTTTCCCGCCGCGGGGGCACAGGCCTATCTGAAAGACCTGCCCAAGGCGGAACTGCATCTGCTCGACAGCGGACATTTCGCGCTGGAGGACAAGGGCTCCGAAATCGCGATGCTGATGCGTGATTTTCTCGCCCGTTCCCTGCCGGCGAAGGGGGCGCACTGAGCGACCCGACCAGGGCCGCCTGCACCGGGTGTGAAGGCGGCCCTTTGAGTTCAGCGGAGCGACCTCACCAGCGCAGCAGCTTCGGCCCCATGGCCCAGCCGAACACGGTGACGAGGGCGATGCCCGTCGCGTACCACACGCCCACATAGACCGGCGTGTCGTTGAGGCAGTAGGAGGCGTAGGCGAGGGCGCCGATGCCGCCCGCAACCAGTCCCAGAAGCGCCCCGCAATAAGGCAGTTCGGTCGGCACCGCCTCGCGCAGCACCAGGGTGAGCAGCACCAGCGGGATGGCCGAGAGCAGCGGAATGGCCACCACGCACAGGCGCCACTCGCGGAACATGACCACCTCGTACCACCGCGACGGTGCAATCGACGCAAGCTGTACGCCTGCCGCGAACCACACCAGCCCCAAAGGCACCAGCACGAACAGCAGCGTGCCCGAGCGGGTGTTGCCGGCGCGCGCGGCCCGGCGCAGCCCGTAGGCCGCGATGGCGACCACGGCGGCGAGAAAGCCGATCTTCAGGAAAAAACCGGGCGTGTGGACGGCCTCCACGATATCAGGACGCAGGCCGAGGGTGAGCATGCACACCAGCGCCGCCGCCGCCAGCGATCCGAACACGGCAAGCGCCACGATGCGATCCTGCCGGCGGGGGTCCACGGCCTCGACGCGGGTCGAGAGGAAGTCGATGAGGTCATCGGTATTCATGGGCGTGCCTCCGACAGCACGACAGCGAGCCGCTTCATGCCGCGATGTATTCCGATCTTCACCGCCGCATCGGACATGCCGATGCGCGCGGCCGCTTCCGCGATGCTGAGGCCCTCGATCTTCACGTATTCGATGGGAAGGCGGAAATGCCGCGGCAGTGTCGCCAGCGCCCGATGCAGCTCACGCGATGTGTCCACGGCGGAAAACCCGTCGTGCTCGTCGGCGAGATCATCCACTTCGTCGATCTGGACATGGTGCAGGGCCCGGGCATTGGCCCTGAGATAATCGATGAGCTTGTAGCGCGCGATGCCGTAGGTCCAGGCCAGCACCGGCGACGAGCCGTCATAGGTGTGACGCTTGGTGTGCAGGACGAGGAGCGTGTCCTGCACCAGGTCCTCGGCCTCGTCCGTGCCCGCGCCGGAGCGACGGAGCCGGTTGCGGAAATAGCTGCGCAGGCGGCCGGACATGTGGTGCAGCAGCGCCCGGTGCGCCGTGGCGTCGCCGGACTGGCTCGCCTGCATCAGCGCCTCGAGATCAGGTTCAGGACTGGTCATGAAGTTCCCCCTCATGCGGACGTCTTCGCCCCGGGGTGGTGGTGTGTTACGTCGCGTTCGATCACGAGACTGCGAGCACGTCGGCTGGAAGCATCAGATGAGAGGAAAGACTTCCCTGCGGCTCGTTCTATTCCCTTCATTTTGATTGATTTACCGAGGCTCTGGTCAAAAACAGTTGACCAGATGAAAAATGATCATCTGTAACCTGAGTGGCACGATTTGCGGAAACCTCCATGTCAACGTTTTGAACATGGAGATTACATCATGCGTAAGTCGATCCTTTCCCTCGCGATCCTCGCCGGGGCCCTCGCCTTCACCGCCGCTGCCCGGGCCGACGACAGCGTGACGGACGCCAACCGCGAGAGCATCCGCGTGGCGCGGGGCGTCACTGCCGAGCACGATGGTGCCCAGCGCGTTCTCGGCTACGGCAATCAGGTGCACACCGGCGGGTTCGCCGGCGCGCAGCACGGAGCGGCCGGCCTCTCCGCCAACGACGCGTTCCTGTTCGAACTCGGTGATCGCGGTCTCGGCCACAACTGACCGCAGCCCGGCCGCGGTGGCAGGTCCGCCGCGACAGGTCCGCTACGGCCGGGGCTTCCTTCGAGGCCGGATCCGCTCAGGTTGGCGAAACCTGAACGGATCCGGCTTTCTTTGTCGGATGGGTATGATGCCGGGAGTGGCTATGGCGCTGTTCCGGGCTGGGTCACCGCCACATAGATACGCCAGCGGCCCTCTTCCTCTTGCGCCAGGCGAAAGAGGGGACTTGCCGCGAACGGATCGCTTCGCCACGCCCCGTCCTGAGCCGTCACCACCGCTGCCCCGCAGCCGAAGTTGAGGCGCATCTGGGCGAGGTCGGCGGGCACTCCGGTTCCGTCGAAGACACGGGCGAACAGGTTAGCGGCTTCCGCGCGCTGCTGCGGCGTCAGCGGTGCGAAGGCGAGCGCCATTTCGGGTCCGGCGAAACAGGACCGTCGCCGCGCCAGCAGGGCCCAGGACAGGTTGATGGGCCACGGCGTGAGCTGTTCCAGCCGGCCCGGATTGCTGGCGATGCGCACCTCCGCCGCCACCTCGCGGCGCACCGCCGCCCACAGGGCCGGATCCCCTGGAAGCGTCTCGCCATCGACGCTGCGCACGCCGCGCAGGTTGCCGGTCGCGAGCACCACGCTATCCGGCACGCCGGCGGCGATGAGCAGCGCTGCCGCTCCCATCGCAAGCCATCGCTGGCGTTGCACGACGCTCGCGATCGCAGCGCCTGCGAACCCGGAGAGCACCAGCACAGCCGGCAACACGGCGCGCCAGCCGAGGTCGTTGTTCTCGCCGGCCGTGCTCACGAGAAAAGCACTGATGGCCAAGGCGCCAAGACTCAAGGTGCCGAGCGCGGCCGCGAGGCGGTAGGTACCGTGTCGCCTGCGAAGCGCCATGACGAGGCCGACGGATCCGGCGAAGGCGATGGCGGGAAGCTCGATGGGCAGCAGGAGCAGCCAATAGGCCGGGATGTCGAGGATCATCCGCAGTCCGGCCGGAACGGCGGGGCCGAGCACGGCGAACGGCTCGATCCGGATCGGTGGCCCGCCCACGCGCGCCGCCGCGACTTGCAACTGCGCGAGCAGGATCGGCGCCACCAGCACGCCGGCGCCAAGGGCGGCAGCCGCCACCAGCGCCAGGAAGCGCCCGCGCCCCTCGGAAGGAGGGTGCGCGGCGAGCATCAGAACGGCAGCTCCGCCCGCCAGCGCGAAGGTGGCGCCGCCCACCCACAGGGAGCTGTCGAACCCCGCCGCGATCAGGAGTGCGAGCACCACCGCCGCTCCGGGCGAAGGCCGCGTGCGCATCTGTGCCAGCAGCCACACGGCGAGCACGACGCATGAGGCAGAGGCCACATGGTGCGGGCTCCAACTCGCCTGATACAGCACGCCCGCGAGCCCCGTCGCCGGCTCGATCACCTGATCGACGCGCGCCGCTCCGAACAGGGACGCGAGGAGCGGCCTAAGGGAGCCGGAGGCCGCCGCAGCCAGTGCCAGCAGCGGTGCCATTGCGGAGGGGCGGAACCGGAAGGCGATGCCGGCCACCAGCGCCAGCGCGGCGAAGGCCGAGAGAAAGGTCGCCGCGGCATCCGCCTCCCATCCCGTCGCGCCGGTGAGGATGACGAGCTGGGCCGCACCGAAGTGCCAGAGATAATAATAGGATATGACCCCCGGCGCGCCGCCGGCGCCGAACACGGGATTGGCCGGCGGCACCACCCCGTGGAGCGCGATCTCGTCGATGAGCGCGATCTTGGCGTGATCGTAGATGGGGGCCGCCAGCGCGATGGCGCCGTCCGCGTCCACCTTGGGCAGGATGGCGGCTGTGGGAATGCAGGCGAGCAGCGCGGCGACCGCCAAGGCGGGCAGGAGAAGGCGGGCTCCGGCGTCTGTCGTGGGAAGCGCCGTCCGTGCGGATCGCAGCAGCGGCGCGCCGACGCAGACCAGTGCGGTGACCAGCAGGATGGAGCTTAGCGACAGGCCGATGATCGGGGCAAGGGCGAGGACGGCCATGTTCTGTACCGCCCAGCCGAGCGCCGGTGCCAGCAGGATGGCCGGGACGCGGCTGATCATGACGGCGCGGGCGACGAGCCAGCCGGGACCGCACCACAGCGCGAGCCCGGCGAGGATCGAAAACAGGATATGCGCGGTCGAGACCATCGCCGGTCAGCCCCGCAGCCTGACCCCATCGGCGGCCCTCACAGGCCGGCGAACCAGTTGAAGCCCTGCTTTTCCCAAAAGCCGAGCGGGTAGGTGTTGGTGACCTCGATGGCGCGGATCCATTTGGGGTTCTTGAACCCGAGCTTCACCGCTGTGCGCAGGCGCAGCGGAAAGCCGAAGGGATCGGTGATGGGCTCGCCGGCATATTTGGTGGCGAGGATGGTCTGGGGGTGGAGCGCCGAGGCCATGTCGATGCTCTCCATGTAGTCGTCGTTGCCGTAGAAGGCGATGTATTTCGCCGAGAGGTCGGCGCCGATGCGGGTCAGGAAGTCCTTCAGGTTCGGCCCGGACCACTGGCCGATATAATCCCAGCCTTCCACGCAGATGTGGCGGATGATCTCCTCCTGCTCGGGCAGGGCGTAGATCTGGTCCAGCGTCCACGGGCGCTTGTCCTGGATGAGGCCGGAGAGTTCCAGCTTCCAGGTGGAGACGTCCACCGGCTTCACCTCGTCGATCTCGTAATAGGCGTTGAAGCGCGGCGGCTTCACCACGAGGTCCGGGGAAAAGGTGGGGGCAAGCTTCTTCGGGTTGAACAGGGCGGCCTGCACGCCGTCGTTGAAGTCCGAAACCGTCTTCAGCACGCCCTGCACCGCGCCGCGATTGGAGATGTCGCAGCCGGCGAGCAGCGACAGGGCGCCGAGGCTGAAGGTGCCGCGCAGCACCTTGCGTCGGTCGATGGTCTCGATCAGCTTGCGGTTTTCGACGATGAGGCTCTGGTCGGGCGTGGTGACCGAGGACCGTCGCGGGGCGAAGGGATTGCGGAATGCCATTTTCGCCTCCGGTCAATGGGGTGTGGTGGGCGCGGGTGCGCCCTTGGGATGGGGGTCTTCGGCGGGCACGGCCGGCCCGCCGGTGAGCATGGCGAGGATGGTGCGCGGCACGAGCAGCGCCAGCGCCACATGCACCAACATGAACCCGACGATGGCCGCCATGCCCAGGAAATGCGCGAGCCGCGCCCCCTGGAAGCCACCGAACAGGCTGACGAGAAAAGAGAATTGCACCGGCTTCCAGATCGCGAGGCCGGAGACGACCTGCACGATGATGATCGCGATGACGCCCACGTAGAGCGTCTTTTGCACCGCATTGTAGTGGGTGAGATCCGCATGCTTCAGGCGGAAGGTCAGCGCCGCCACCATCTCGGCCACCACCTCGCGCGGGTGGATGGGGAAGAACAGGCGGGCAAAGCGCCCGGTGGTGACCCCGTAGGCGAGGTAGAACAGGCCGTTGAAGACCAGGATCCACATGCCGAAGAAGTGCCATTGCAAGGCATGCTGCGCCCAGATGCCCAGCACGATTTCCTGCGGGAAGTGCAGGAAGCCGAAGATCACTTCATCATTATAGATCTTCCAGCCGCTGCCGATCATGATGATCATGGACAGGGCGTTGGTCCAGTGCATGATCCGGATTGGAAGCGGATGCATGCGCCTTGTACGAGATGAGATGGGTTTCATGGTCGCCTCCAACGACAATTTATGTAATTATTTTCGATATTTTCGCATTTCATGATTTTAGTATTGTGATTTTGATGTATTGTTATGTCGAAAATTGACTTGTTTGAAGGATTAGAGCCATGCGCGCAGTCCCCTTGCTCCTCACGCTTGCCCTCGTCGGCGCGGCGTCCGTCGCTTCCGCCGCCGCCGCGGGCGGGCCGCCCCATGCCAACATCCAGGCCGGCCCGGCGGACGACGGCCTCACCCCCGCCGAGCGCATGGCCGCGCGCTTCCCCCAGAAGGTGCGTGTGGGCGATCTCGTCGGGCTGCCGCTGCTCGATTTCGACGACCGCACCCTGGGCTATGTGCGGGAGGTGGTGCGCACGCCGGAGGGCGGCATCGTGCTGGTGGTGCCCGTGGGGGGCTGGTTCGGCCATGGCGGCCGTCCGGTGGGTGTGCCCATCGAGACGGTGGCCATTCTCGGCCGGCAGATCGCTTTGCTCGACATTCCCCCCGCCGAGCTGCCCCGGCGGGCGACCTGGGCGGCGAAGGATGGCGCCCCCATCTCCGGAAGCGAGATCATCCGGATTGCCATCACTCGCAGGTGAAGCCGGGACCGGGAAGGGGCGGTCCATCACCGTCCCCCCATGGTTCGGGCGATGCGGTTCACCGCATCCACCGTGTCCATCTCGCGGCGGTTCACCGCCATGTGCCGGCCGAAGGCGAGCGCGGTGCGCTCCAGCGCCGCGCGCAGGCCGAGATCGGCAATGGCCTCGAACTCCGCCACATGGGCAAGCCCCAGGATGCGGCGGTGGATCTCGATTCCGGCAAAGCCCAGCGCGTCGCGCCACACCGTGTCGAGGTGCTGGGCGAGAGCGGCTTCGCTGCCCACCGCATCGCCTTGGTCCTCGAACAGGTCGCGCCCGCCGAGGATGCCTGTGCGCTCGGTGCGCCACAGGCGGGAGAATTCCGCCGCAAATACCCGCCAGCAGGTGTTCGTTGTGGCCAGCAGCTGATCGCCGACCCGGGCCGCGGTGCGTGCGTCGGCGCGGTGGGCCTTGCGGGTGAAATAGGCCATCCACAGGTGGGCGAGCAGCACGCCCACATCGAACCCCATGGGGCCGTAGAGGGCGAATTCGGCGTCGATGACGCGGGTATCATCGGCCGTCGCCATCACCGAACCGGTATGCAGGTCGCCGTGGAGCAGGGTCTCGGCGCAGGTGGCGAAGCGCGCCTTCATCTCCTGCGCGGCGATCTTCAGGGCACGGTCGGCACGCACCGCCTGCACCGTCGCCTCAAGTCCGGGCGTGTGCCGGTTTAGCGGTGCGTCCTTGAACGGGTCCGAGAAGACCAGATCCTCCGTGATACCGGCCAGTTCGACGTTGCCGGAAAACAGGGCGAGGTCCGCCTTGCGGGCGGCGGTGGGCATGGACCAGTCGGAGCCGCGAAACAGGGTGCGGGCGAGATAGAGGCCGAGATGGTCGCCGAGGCGGGGCAGCTCCTCGCCTTCGATCAGGGCGCGGCGCACCACCTTGTGGGGCGTTAGATGTTCCATCACCAAGAGCGCCTGGGTGGGGGCGAACAGCTTGAGGTCCGGCACCCGGCCGGGATCGCGCGCGCCGAGCCGCTTCAGGGCTTCATGCTCGAAGAAGGCGCGGTCCAGCGACATGGGCCAGCTCTCGCCCACCACGCGAGCATAGGGCAGGGCCTGCTTCACCACCAGCGAGCCTCTATCGCTCTCCACGATGAAGACGAGGTTGAGGTTGCCGTCGCCCACCTCGCGCACCCGCCATCCCGTTGCCGGGCCGAGGGGCGCGAGGAGTTCCACCCGCTCGCCGAGGCGCCGCGGCAGGCTCTCGCAATCGAGGGGATGGTAGGAGATGCGCTCGAGCATGGCGGTTCATCCCTTTGTCAGCGGGCGGCGGGCGCGTGCGCGTCCCACGCCAAAGCGAAGGCTGTCGCCAACGCGATGGAGCGGCAGGCGCCGTTGTGGTCGCCCTTCTCGAAATCGCCATCCACGCAGCCGAGCTGGTTGGTGACATGGGCGAGGCACAGCACCGGCCGGTTCTGGGCGCGGGCGAAGGCGTAGAGGGCGGCCGCCTCCATCTCCACCGCGAGCAGCCCCTCGGCCTTGCGGCGGGCGATGGCGGCCTCCGTCTCGCGGAAGGGCGCGTCGGTGGTCCAGGTGGCGCCGGTCAGCACCGGGCCTTCGGCTTGGGCGAAGGCCCGCCGGGCCATGGTGATGAGATCGGGATCCGCCGCCGCAAAAGGCGAGGCCGGCAGGTAGTGATAGCTCGTGCCCTCGTCGCGCAGCGCCCGGTCGATGAGGACATGGTAGGAGGGCGGCGCGTGATCGGCGATCTGTCCGGCGGAGGCGATCGAGATCAGAAGCTCGCAGCCGCAGACGAAGGCCTGCTCGGCCACCAGTACGGAAAAGGACGAGCCCACCGCATAGCCGACGATGCCGAAGGCAAGGCCCTCTTCCTCCCACTCCCACATGTCGGTGTGGTAGCAGGCCCAGACCGAGGAGCGGCGCGCGGCGCGATGGGCGCGCACATAGTCCACCATGTCGCCGTCGGGATCGAGCAGGACGATGCGCGGCACCGGCCCGGCCGCGAGCCCTTTCTGCCGTCGCGCCTCGCGCATCATGTTCTCGGGCCGGAACACAGACGGGGCGCGATGGTCGGCCCGCTCGATCAGCGGCAGAAATCCGGACGGAAGCGGCGAGCGCACCGGCCATTTGGTGTCGTCGGGCTCGTGCAAAGGCTGTAGCAGCATGGACGATTCTCACATCTTGTTCGGCGTGGCGGCGGGTCCGGACATCTGGGTCGCCACCCGCAGGAAGGTGGAGACGATGCGGGTCCCGGCGGTGAGCGTGGTGCCCAGGTTGCCGGCGACCTTGGAGAGGCCGCCCCGCCGGCGGCGGTAGGCGACCGGGATCTCGACAATGGCGAGGCCGGCGCGGGCCGCGCGCATCTGCATCTCGATGTTCCAGCCGTAGGTCAGCTCCCGCATCCCGAGGCTGACGAGGGCGTCGCGGCGGATGGCGCGGAAGGTGCACATGTCGGAATAGGCGACGCCGTAAAGCGCCCGCATGCCGAGGCCCGCCGCGCGCCCCGCCGCCACCTGGTGCCAGGCCATGCTGCCCGGCTCCCGCGCGCCGCGGGTGCGCGAGGCGATGGCGAAGTCCGCCGTGCCCGCTTTCAGCGGTGCCAAGAGCGCGGGGAGGAAGGCCGGGTCGTCCGCGCCGTCGGCATCCATGAAGGCGATGATGTCAGCGCCGCGCGCCTCGCACACGCCCTCAAGGCAGGCGCGGCCGAAGCCCCGGCCGGCGGCCAGCACGGTGGCGCCGGCGGCAATGGCGATCTCGCGGGTGGCGTCGGTCGAGCCGCCATCGGCCACGATGACCTCGTCCACCGCGCCCACGGGGATCTCGGCGAGGGTCGCGCCGATGGCCTGCGCCTCGTTCAGCGTCGGAATGATGAGGGCGATGCGATGGGCTGCGGTTTCGGCCATCACAGGCTCCATCTCAGGCCGCAATTGGCGCAGGCGGCGGGCGGTGCCTCGGACAGCAGCCCATCGCGGAAGCCGCGATAGGCCTCGCCCTCCCAGATCTCGGACAGGCTTTGCGTGGTGGCGTCGCCCAGCGTGTAATTCTCGTAGCCACGCTGGGAGAAGGGGGCGATGCAGCAGGGCAGGGCGCGGCCGTTGGCGGTGAAGTACATCACCGTCCACGGACGCCGGCACATGGACCAGGGTGAGCCATTCTCTGCCCGCTTCAGGCTCATGCCCGGTTCGGCGGCGGCGCCAGACGCGGAGAAGACCATGCCCAGTGAGCGGGCGATCTCGGTCGCCTCGGCGATATAGCGGGCCTCGTCGGAATTGATCTGCTCGTAGAGCGCCTGGTCCGGCCGGGCGAGGCCGATGGCCTCCTCTTCGAAGAAGACGAGGCGCTGGAGATAGACTTCCTTGACGCCCAGCTCGGCGGCCACCTTCACGAAGGCCGGCAGCTCGCAAATGGTTTCCTTCAGCCCGGTGAGCCAGGCGGACACGCGGGGGTTGGCGTGGCCCTCGCGCTCCTGCAGTTCGCGGAAGGCGCGCACGTTCTTCAGGATGCGGTCGAAATAATTCTTGCCGCGAATGGCGCGATAGGAGGCGGCATTGGACGCGTCCAGGGAGACGCGCAATTCGTCGAGGCCGGCCTCGATCATGGCGCGGCCGTTCTTCTCGTTCAGCACCGTGCCGTTGGTGTTGAACAGCACATAGGTGCCTCGATCCTTCAGATAACGGACCATGCGGTCGAGGTCCGGCACCAGCATGGGCTCGCCGATCCCGTGCAGCACGCAGCGTTCCAGGTCCGGGATCTGGTCCACGATGGAGGTGAACAGCTCCCAGCTCATGTCAGCCGGAGGCTCCAGCTCCTCATAGGTGCGCGGGCAGGTGGTGCACAAAAGGTTGCAGCGGTTGGTGGTCTCCAGATAGAGGCACACCGGCTTCTTCACCGGAACGCTGGTGCGGTTCGCCTCCGCCCGCTCGAAATAGCGGCGGGCATCGAGGGTGCTTCCGGTGGTGATCACATTCATGGGGCTTTGTCCGTCAAGGGGATGTGGCGCTCACGAGGCGCGGCGTTGCGGGATGTCGCGGGGCGCGCTACCGGGCAGGCCGAGGCGTTCGGCGAGGTCCTGCGTTGCGAGCAGCCGGCGCATCAGCCGCTCCGTATGGCGGGCGGTGCCGCGCTGAAGGCCCGACGTACCGAAGGGCGCGGTCTGGATGACCTCGCTGTGCAGCAGCCGCAGCGCGGTGGCATCGTCCACGTCGTACCAGGGCGGCAGCAGGTGAACGTCGAGGCCGATCTCGGCGGCGCGCTCCAACGTCTGCTGGCAGACCCGCTCGGTGCTCCAGTCGATATCCTCGAACAGCCGCCAGCGCGGCGTCTTGAGGCCCAGCACGTAATAGCCGCCGTCGGTGGAAGGGCCGAGCACCGCCCGCTCACCCGGCTGCGCCAGAACGTCGGCCAGCTCGGCGAGGAGGGCAGGGGGCAGGGTGGGACTGTCGGAATTGAGCACCGCCGCTGCCGGATGCCCGAGGGCGAAGAGGTGGCCCATGGTGGCCCTAAGGCAGGCCCCGAATCCAGGCTGTGCCGCCTCGATGCGGCCGACGCCGGGCGGCAGCAGGGCATCGAAGAAGTGGCCCGCGCCCGCCGGTCCATAGGCCACATAAGGCGTGATCCGCGAGAGCGCGCCGGCGGCGAAGATGTTGCCGACGATGTCCTGCACGAAGGCGGTGTTGAAGGCGGCGGCCTCGTTGGGCGAAAGCGGCGGGCAGAGCCGCGTTTTGGTGCGCCCCGCCGCCGAAGCCTTCGCCATGACGGCAATGGCGCAGGAGGACACGCCGGGATTGGACACGCCGGAAGTAGAAACGCCGCCCGGTCCTTCAGTCATCGCAAGCCCCCGCTCTGGTGTGTCGTTGGTCAGGAATTCGCTCGCAGTAGGCCGGGCGTTACATGCCTCACGAAGGAGTGAACGCAGGGCCTTCAGCCAGACCCCCGCCACCCTTCCCGGCGCCGTCTGCGCGCGTGCCGAGCCGCGCGCGCAGGTCCGCGACCTCCGCCTCCAGCGCCGCGATACGGTCGTCGCGCTCCTTCAGCGCAGCGGCGACGAGGGGCGCGTCGATCTTCTGGGGGATGTGCTGCGGACAGTTGATGTCCCAGGCGCGCACGCGGAACAGCAGCGCGCGCTCCGGCATGGCGCCGTAGTCTTCGGGCATCAGGCGGGCGACGAGATCAGGGTCGTTCTCCACGGCGCGAAGCTCGCCCCAGATCTTGATGCGGCGGCGATGGGTGTAATCCATGAGGAACAGGAAGGCCTTGCTGTTCTCGCTCAGGTTTCCCAGCGTCACATATTGGCGGTTGCCGCTGAAATCGGCGAAGCCCAGCGTTTCCTCGTCCACCACGCGGATGAAGCCCTTCGGCCCGCCGCGATGCTGCACATAGGGCTGGCCCGCCGCGTTGGCGGTGGCGAGATAGGCCGTGTCCATCTCGCCGAGAAAGGCGACGAGATCGGGCGTGATGCGGGTGCGGAAGCCGCCGCGCGCCTCGACGCGGGCATACATGGCGCGCGAGCCGCGCTCGGCCTGCGCCGCCTTCACCGCGGGCGTGAAGGCGATGTCGCTGGCAGGCGCCGGATGAAGCAGGTCTGACGGATCGGGCATGGCAAATCCTCCAGAGGGGGCCGGGACCGCATGACGGTCCCGGCCGATGGGATGTCAGGCCGCGCGCGGGGCGCCGGAGCGCACCACCGGGAAGTCGATCTCGGTTTCCGCGACGTTGTTGAGGTAGTTGGTGAAAATGTTCATGGCGACCTGCGCCACGATCTCCACGATATCGCCATCACCCAGCCCGGCCTGGTGGGCGTGGGCGAGGTCCGCATCGCTCACCTTGCCGCGGCTCGCGACCACCGCTCGGGCGAAGGAAAGCGCCGCCTCGGCCTTGCTGTCGGCGGCGCGGCCGGAGCGGGCGAGGCTGATGTCGGTGTCGCTGAGGCCGGCACCCTTGCCGATGAGCGAATGGGCGGAGAGGCAATAGTCGCAGCCATTCACCTCGGCCACCGCGATGGCGAGGCTCTCGCGGATCTTGGCCGGCAGCGCGCCGCCGCCGAGGGCGCCGGACAGGCCGATGAGGCCTTCGAGAGCGGCGGGCGAGCGGGCCGCAACCTTGAACAGGTTGGGCGTCGAGCCGAACTTGGCGGCGACGGCGGCGAGAAGATCCTTCGCCTTGCCGGTGGCAGTGGCGGGATCGAGGGCGGGAATGCGGCTCATGGGATTGATCCTTCCTTCGACGTCCCCGCACAGGGGGCTGAGGCGGAGGGCGACGAAGCCGCTGGGGCCGCGTCCCCCCGGCTCTTCATGGGGCGCCGTGAGGAAAAGCTAGGCCTTCCTATCGTTGTGCAGAATGAGTAGAGTTTGAAAGTTATTATTTTGAAAAGTGAAATCAAGGCATGGACCGCATCGACGCCATGACCGCCTTCGTCACGGCGCTAGACGAAGGTAGCCTTGCCCGCGCTGCGCGCCGGTTGGGCCGCTCGCCGGCGGCGATCACGCGGGCGGTGGCGCAACTGGAGGAGCATTTGGGCACGCGCCTTCTCCACCGCACCACGCGCGCCCTGCACCTGACCCAGGCGGGCGAGCTTTATCTGGCCTCCTGCCGGGCCATCCTTGCCGATCTCGCCGAGGCGGACCTGCTGGCCGCCGGCGAGCGCACCGATCCCAGGGGCGTCCTATCCGTCACCGCGCCAGCCACCTTCGGCCGCCTGCACGTGGCGCCGGTGATCGAGGATCTCATCGAGGCGCATCCGGCACTGGAGGCGCGGCTGCTGCTGGTGGACCGGGTGGTGAACCTAGTCGACGAAGGCCATGACGCGGCGGTGCGCATCGGCCATCTGCCGGACTCAAGCCTTGTCGCCACGCGGGTGGGCGAGGTGCGGCGGGTGGTGTGCGCGAGCCCGGATTATCTCGCCGCCCGCGGCACGCCCACCGTGCCGGCGGACCTGTCGACGCATAGGGTCATCTCGTTTTCGCAGATCACGGAGAATGCGGTGTGGACCTTCGCGGCGGGGCCTTCGGGCGGAGCGCGCAAGCAGGTAAGCGTCGCGGCGTGCTTCACCGTCAATAGCGCGGATGCGGCCATCGCGGCGGCGTCGCGGGGGCGCGGCATCACCCGCGTGCTGTCCTATCAGGTGGAGGAGGCGGTAGCCGCCGGGCACCTGCGCCTGGTGCTGGAGGAGTTCGAGGGCGAGCGTCTGCCGGTGCACGTGGTCTATCCGGGCGCGCGCCTGCAGGCGGCGAAGCTGCGTGCCTTCGTGGATTTCGCGGTACCTCGCCTGAGGGCGCGGCTTGCAGAGCTGCCGGTCTCTTCGGGGCGGGCCTGAAGGGTATGGCGCTCAGCCGGGCCTGCCGAGGCGCTCGCGCAGGAACTTCGTCATGAGTCGCACCTTCTTCGGGGTGTAGCGCCGGCTCGCATAGATGAGCCACGCTGCGGTGTCGAACGAGGTGGCGGTGACGTCGTGGTCGGGAAAAAGGTCGATGAGCCTGCCGGCGGCAAGGTCCGGCCCCACCAGCCAGTCGGGCAGCAGCGCCAGCCCCAGCCCGTCGCGGGCCGCGTGGCGGATGGCGAGGCCGCTCGATATGGCGATATCGCCGCGCACCGGCACCTCCTCCACCTGGCCGTCGCGGCGAAACAGCCAGCGCAGGCGGAAGTCCGGCAGGCCGAACACGATGGCGCAGTGCTTCCCCACCTCCTGCGGCGTGCTCGGGGCGCCCTCCCGCATGCAATAATTGGGGCTCGCCACCACCCGGTAGCGGGTGGAGAACAGCTTCACGCCGATCACGTCCGCCCGCACGTCCGGCGCCAGCCTGAGCGCCATGTCGATGCGCTCGGCGGCAAGGTCGAGGTTCGCGTCGGTGAGGATCAGATCGAGCTTGAGGCGGGGAAAGCGCATACGCATCTCCGGCAGCAGCGGCATCAGGCAGGCCTCCCCGAAAGCGACGGAGGCTGTCAGCCGGAGCGTGCCCACCGGCTCCGCGCGCGCGGATGCCACCTCGTCGCGGGCGCGGGCGAGCTCGTCGAGGATGGGCTCCACGCGGGCGAGATAGGCCAGCCCCGCCTCGGTGAGTGACATGGTGCGCGTGGTCCGGTGCATCAGCCGGGCATCAAGCTCCGCTTCCAGCGCCGCCACGGCGCGAGAGACGGCGGAAGCGTCCATGTCGAGGTCGCGGGCCGCAGCGGCGAAGCTGCCCCGTCTCGCCACGTGGACGAAAATGCGCAGCTGGGCCGTGTCCATTCGTGCAGCTTATGCACGATTGTACTGTCGCAGCCACCATTTTTCCCCGCTGTGAGCACGCGCCATCTTGCCTCTGCTTTTGGAGGTGTCTTGGCATGAAGACTTTGCTTCGGATCGATTCCAGCGCACGCGTCGAGGGCTCGCGGTCGCGGCACCTTGGCGACGCGCTGGAGGCACGCTGGCGCGCCGGCATCCCCGGCGGCGTGGTAGTGCGGCGGGACCTCGCGGTCGATCCCGTTCCACACATCGACGCCGCCACCATCGCCGGCTTCTTCACCCCGGCGGATCAGATCACCGACGCGATGCGGGCCTCCACTGCGCTCTCCGACCGCCTCATCGGCGAGGTGGAGGCGGCGGATGCTCTGCTCATCACCGCGCCCATGTACAATTTCGGTCTGCCTTCGGCGTTGAAGGCGTGGATCGACCACGTGGTGCGCATCCGCCGCACCGTCGCCTATGACGGCGCCACCTTCCGCGGCCTCGTCACCGGCAAGGCGGCCTATGTGGCGCTCGCCTATGGCACGGGGAGCTATGAGCCGGGCGGGGCGCTCGCCTCCTTCGACTATGCGAAACCCTATCTCACCCACGTGCTCGGCTTCATCGGCTTTCGCGAGGTTGAGGTGGTGGGTGTGGAAGGCACCAATGGCGAGGAAGGCGCTGCCGCTGCCGCTCTTGATGCAGCGCTCAAGGCCATTGCGAGCCTGCCGTCGCTAGCGGCCTGAAAATTCTCGACGAAAAATCGGCGGGTGCGCGAATAAAACGGAACGCTCCGTGGTCTTGGCTGGTGTGGGTCCGCCCACGCCAGCTGAAGCGGCCGCTCCCTCGGGGCGCCGCTCTCCCGCGCCGGACTTTCGTCCGGCCCACCCGGAGAGACCCATGACCAAATCCGACACCACCACACCCATCGCCGACGCGGACGGCATCCACCGCCGCGGCTTCCTGGAATGCATGACCTGGGCCGGCACGGGCATCCTTTGGTCCCTGTCCGGTGGCCTGCCGAGCGGCCTCGGCCTCGGCTCCGCCTTGGCGGCGGAGCCCGCCAAGGCCTTCACTTTCCTCCAGATCAGCGACAGCCATGTGGGCTTCGACAAGCCCGCCAATCCGGATGCCCTTTCGACCCTGCGCGAGGCGGTAGCGCGCATCAAGACGCTGAAGGAGAAGCCGGCCTTCATGATCCACACCGGCGATATCAGCCACCTGTCGCGGGAAAAGGAATTCGACGACGCGGACCAGATCATCAAGGAGGCCGGCATCCCGGTCTTCTACGTGCCCGGCGAGCATGACCTGCTCGATGACGGGCAGGGCAAGGCTTATCTGGAGCGCTACGGCAAGGGCGCGAAGGGCGCCGGCTGGTACAGCTACGACCATGACGGCGTTCACTTCATCGCCCTCGTGAATGTGGTGGAGCTGAAGGCCGGCGGCCTCGGCAATCTCGGCACCGAGCAGCTGGAATGGCTGGAGAGCGACGTGGCGGGCCTGCCGTCCTCCACGCCCATCGTGGTGTTCGCCCACATCCCGCTCTGGACCGTCTATCCCGAATGGGGGTGGGGCACGTCGGACGGGCTGCAGGCGCTGGCCTATCTCAAGCGCTTCGGCTCGGTGACGGTGCTGAACGGCCACATCCACCAGGTGATGCAGAAGGTGGAGGGCAACGTGACCTTCCACACCGCTCGTTCCACCGCCTTCCCCCAGCCGGCGCCGGGCAGCGCGCCGTCGCCCGGCCCGCTGAAGCTGCCGGCGGGGGAGCTGCGGAAGAATCTCGGCATCGTCACGGTGAACTTCGTCCGTGGCGCGCAGCCCCTCGCCATCATCGACCAGCCCCTCGAAGGCTGAGTGCGCCCGAGCCCTCTCCCGATGTCCTGAATGGAGTTTTTCCGTGCGTCAGCCTTTCTTCGCGCAGCTTCCTGCCTTGCGGGCCAATCCCGCAACGGCCATCTTCGCCGCAACCCTCCTCGCGCTTGTCCTCGGCCTTGCGGCACGGCCGGCAGCCGCCGGCGAGGAGGCGACGGTCTCAATCGACAATTTCACCTTCTCCCCCGCCGAGGTGACGGTTGCGCCCGGTACCACTGTCACCTGGGTCAACAATGACGACATCCCGCACACGGTGGTCGACAAGAAGCAGGCATTCCGGTCCAAGGTTCTCGATACGGAAGGCAAGTACTCTTTCACCTTCAACACGGCCGGCGACTTCACGTATTTCTGTTCGCTGCATCCTCACATGACGGGCAAGGTGGTGGTGAAACCGGCGGGCTGATTTCCACGAATAAGACCAGCAGCGGAACATGAGGTTCCGCCGCGATAGAGCTTGAGGAAGCGGGGCAGGTCGATGCTGGCGACAGGTTCGGGATACGCGCCGTGGTGTCCCGCCGGGGCTGCGGGAGAGGCGGGTGCATTTTTCGTCCGGCCCGGCGGATGGCGGCACTATGTCCTCAGCCTTGTGGCTCTGGCCTTGGCCATCGGCCGCCTTCGCTCCGCCCATCCTCATCTCCATCCCATGGCGGAACTCTCGGCCCGCCATGGGCACGCCGCGCCTGTCGCCGATCGCGGGCTGGATGCCGCGGGGGCAGCGCGGTTCGATGCTCTTATCCTGCCGCACCTCGACGCGGCCTATAACCTCGCGCGTTATCTGAGCCGGGATCCGGATGCGGCGCAGGACATCGTGCAGGAGGCCTTCCTGCGCGCCTATCGCAGCTTTGCCGATTTCCGGGGCCTGAGCCCGCGGGCGTGGCTGCTCGCCATCGTGCGCAATTGTCATGCAACGTGGCGGCTTCAGCTTCGGCGGGCCCCGCAGTCCGCCCCTCTGCCGCATGCCGAAGAAGAGGCGCCGGACGACGCGGCCAGCCTGCTTGTCGACGGTGATACGCCCGAGACCCTTCTCCTGCGCCGCACCGAGGCGGAAGCCGTGCGCGCGCTGCTGGAACACCTTCCCGAGCCGCTGCGCGAGGTGCTGGTGCTGCGCGAGCTGGACGAATTGTCCTACCGCGAGATCGCGGAGGTGGCGGCAGTGCCGGTGGGCACGGTCATGTCGCGCCTGTCCCGCGCGCGCCGGCTGTTCGCGGATCTCTGGTCGCGGGCCACGCCTGACGGGGAGGCGACCCCATGAGCACACCCGTCCCGGAAGCCGGGCCATGCGCCGAATGGGAAGCGCTGCTCAATGGTAGTCTCGACGGCGAGCTGGATGCCGCCCATGCGATGGACGTGGAACGCCACCTCGCCGTCTGCCCCGCGTGCGCGGGCGCCCTCGAACGCATGACGCTGGTGCGGCGGGTCATGAGCCAGGATGACGTGCGCTGGCGCGCGCCGGCAACCCTGCGCGCCGGCGTCATCGCCGCCCTGGTACGGGAGCGCCGCGCCGCGCCGGCCCGTCCTTCCGGGATGGCGGGGCTGGCCGGCCGGCTACGCGCCATGTTGCCCTCTCTCCGCCGCTGGAGCTTCATTCCCTCGCTGGCGGTGCTCGCGGCGGCGCTGCTCCTGGTGGTGCTGCCGCCGAAGGGCGGGTCACCACTGGAGGGGGAACTGGTTGCCGGCCATGTCCGCTCCCTGCTGGCGGAGCATCTCACCGACGTGGCAAGCTCGAACCAGCACACGGTGAAGCCCTGGTTCGGCGGCAAGATCGATTTCTCGCCCCCGGTAGTGGACCTTGCGGCGCGCGGCTTTCCGCTGGCGGGAGGACGGCTCGATTACATCGGCGGGCGGGTGGTGGCGGCCCTCGTCTATCGCCGCAACGGGCATGTCATCAACGTCTTCGTCTGGCCCGCCGGCTCCGATGCGCGCGTGGCCTCTGCGTACAAGGCGCGGGCCCATGAGGGCTACACCCTTCTCAACTGGTCCGAGGCCGGCCTGACTTACTGGGCCATTTCGGACCTCAACACCGTGGAGCTGAAGGAATTCCAGGAGGACTTCCTGGAGGCGCTGCCGAAATAGGGCTCAGGCGGCGAGGCGCGACAGGTCGGCGAGGGAGGCGATCACGAAATCGGGCGTATGGCCCAGGGCTTCCTCCTGCGTCCGCAATGCCTTGTAGAGCGTCGTCGGCCGCAGCGCGCCGGGTGTGCCGGCCCTCGCTTCGCTGATCTCCCGGACAAGCACGGCCGGGGGCACGCGCACGATACGGGCGACGCGGAAGCCGAAGCGCTTGGCGCCGGCGATGTCGAAGCCATTCGAGGACACGAATACCACCTCGTGCGGCTTCACGCCGAGCCGCTCCTCCACCAGCTCGTAGGCCCGCGGATCGGGCTTGAACACGCGCTTTTCGTCCACGCTGATGGTGGTCTCGATCAGGTCGCGCAGGTCGGAGCCGCCCACCAGCGCATCCAGCATGTGCGGGCTGCCGTTGGACAGGATGGCGCGGCGCGCGCCGGACAGGCCGACAAGCGCTGGCACGGCGTCCGGATAGGGGGTGAGGCGGTTATAGGCCTCGGCGATATCATCGAACAGGGTGGCGCTGGGTGTGAGGCCGAGCACGCTGAGCGTGTAGGTCAGCGCCTCCCGCGTCACCGTCCAGAAGTCGCGGTAGTCGTTCATGAGCGAGCGCAGCCAGCTGTATTCCAGCTGCTTCATGCGCCAGATCTGGGTGATGATCTCGCCATGGCCGGGGAAGGCCCGGTCGGTCACGTCGGCGACGGACTGCACATCGTAGAGCGTGCCGTAGGCGTCGAACACGAAGGTCTTGATCATGGGAGCCTTCTTTCGGGATCGATGACATGCACCGCTGCTCCGGGCGGCCCGGTTCAGCGCGGCTCCAGTGCGGCAAGAGCCGGACGCAGCACACCTTCCAGCAGCGCCCGCTCGGGCCGGATGCGGGACAGGACCCGGATGCCGAGCAGCACGCCGAGCAGCATGCGCGCGAGATCCTCCGCCGTCTGATCGGCACCGATGGCGCCGTCCTTCTGGCCCGCCGCCACGCGACGGCGGAAGAAGGCCTCGATCTCGCCGAGGGTGCGCCCTGCGGCCGCCCGCATATGGGGATCGTGCGGACCGAGCTCCACGGCGGCATTGACCACCATGCAGCCCTTCATGTCCGGATCGTTCAGCGAGCGCTCCATCACCTCGTCGAAGAAGGCGCCGATGGCCACGCGCGGGGCGATGGCGGGATCCTCCAGGCGCCGGATGCGGTCGGCCACGCTCTCGTCCACGTAGCGCTGGAGCGCGCGTTCATAGAGCGCGTGCTTGTCGCCGAAGGCATTGTAGAGGCTGGCGCCTGTCAGCCCCATGCTGGACGCGAGGTCGCGCACGGAGGTGGCCTCATAGCCGCGCGTCCAGAAGCAGTGGATCGCCGCGTCCAGAACCTCGTTTTCGTCGAACGCCCTTGGCCGTGCCATGTCTCACGTGGTCTTTCTTCGTTGGGGTATGCGGGCGAGGCTAGAGCGTTAACGCGCTTTCTTCACGCGAACCGGTATCCACTTCGCTCGAAAACGCTCTAGCGCCAGCCCGCCTTGTCGTCACCCGGCGCGGCGCGCGGTCTGGCCGAAGAGGATCTTCTTGCCTTCCTCGGTCACCGCCGGACGGCTGGAATAGGGCTCGCCCCTGGCATAGGCGGCAACGGTCGCCGGCCGCGCCGCTACCGCCTCGAACCAGTGCTTGAGATGGGGGAAATCGGCGAGATCCTGGCCCTGGCGCTGGTGGGGCACGATCCAGGGATAGATGGCCATGTCGGCGATGGAATAGTCCGCGCCCGCCACATATGCCGCCCCGATCTCGGCGTTCGCGCCCAGCCGGCGGTTGAGCACGCCATAGAGCCGGTTCGTCTCCTTCACGTAGCGCTCGATGGCATATGGAATCTTTTCCGGCGCATACTGGCTGAAATGGTGGTTCTGCCCGGCCATGGGGCCCAGCCCGCCCATCTGCCAGAACAGCCATTGGGTGACGCTGGTGCGGCCGCGCAGGTCGGAAGGGATGAAGCGCCCCGTCTTCTCGGCGAGATAGAGCAGAATGGCACCGGATTCGAACACCGAGATCGGGCCGCCCCTATCGGTCGGGGCATGATCTACGATGGCCGGCATGCGGTTGTTGGGTGCGATCGCAAGAAAGTCCGGCTTGAACTGGTCTCCGGCGCTGATATCCACCGGGACGATCCGATAATCGAGCCCGGCTTCTTCCAGGAAGAGCGTGATCTTGTGGCCGTTGGGTGTCGGCCAATAATAAAGATCTATCATTCTCAGAGCCTTTGATGCGCTGGACGCCACCCGGATCCGCCGGCGTCACATAAAATTCGCGGATGGGATCTTGCGGCTCCCACGTTGCCGTGCATTCTATATCAGTCGATCTAAAATGCAAATGCGCTCCGTCCGGAAGGCTCGGGCCGCCCTGGCAAAGGTTATCCCTTGATCCGCTTCTATTTCCATCCCACGCCCAATCCCGCCAAGGTCGCCCTGTTCCTGGAGGAGGCGGGCCTGCCCTACGAGGTGGTGCCCGTCGATACGGCGAAGGGCGAGCAGCACCTGCCGGCGTTCCGCGCCATCAATCCCAACGGCAAGGTGCCGGCCATCGTCGACACCGAAGGGCCCGGCGGCCGCGAGACGCGGGTGTTCGATTCCACCGCCATCCTGCTCTATCTCGCCGAGAAGACGGGGCAGTTCCTGGGCACGCCTCAGGACCGGCCGGAGCTTCTGTCCTGGCTGCTCTTCCTTGCCAGCGGGCTCGGCCCGTTCTCGGGGCAGGCGGTGCATTTCCAGCATGCGGCGCCGCAGGGCCTCGACTATGCCGTCAACCGCTACCGTCGGGAAGTGGAGCGGCACTACAAGGTGCTCGACGACCATCTTGCCACCCGCCGCTTCATCGTGGGCGAAACCTACACCATCGCTGACATGTCGGCCTGGGGCTGGCTCGACCGCGCCGCGCGGGTGTTGAAGGTGGAGAGCGATCCCCTGTCCGGCTTCCCCAACCTGAAGCGCTGGTTCGCGGAGATCGACGGCCGCGCGGCGATGGCGCGTGCCCGCGCGGTGGGCACGGACCACAGCTTCAAGGCTTCCGGCGACGAGGAAAGCCGCCGCGCCCTTTTCCCCTCCAACTATCCGCCCGCGGCGGCGGAGTGAGCCGGCCGGCGCTGGTGGTCTCTTGAAGGAAGAAGCCATGAAGATTGAAGGAAAGCGGGTCCTCGTCACCGGGGGCTCGAGCGGCATCGGCCGCGCCATTACCGCCGCCCTTCTTGGAAAGGGTGCACGTGTGGTCATCAGCGGTCGCAGGCAGGATGCTCTCGACGCCGCGGTGGCCGAACTCAAAGCCAAGGGCGACGTCCATGGCGTCTGCGGCGACGTGACCGAGACGGCCGGGCGGGTGGCGACGCTCGATGGCGCGCTGGCGCACCTGGGTGGGCTCGATATCCTCGTCAACAATGCGGGTGGCGTGCGCGCTGGCCGTCTGGAGGAAACGAGCGAGGCCGAAATCCGTGCCATGGTGGAGGTGGACCTTGTCGCCCCCATCCTCCTCACCCGCGCTGCCCTGCCGGCGCTCCGGGCCAGCGGCGAGGGGCTGATCGCCGACATCACCTCAGCCATCGCGCTCATCGGCATGCCATTCTACGCCACCTATGCCGCCACCAAGGCAGGTCTTGCACGCTTCGACGAGGCGCTTCGGAGGGAACTGGTGGGTGAGGGCGTGGGTGTGCTGACCATCTATCCCGGTGCGACGGATACCCCGATGATGCGCACCAGCCGGGCCGGCGCCGAGGTGGGGTTCACCAAGGAGCCGGCGGAGGCGGTTGCGGACGCGGTCGTCGTCGCCATCGAAGGGGATGGGTTCGAGGTGGTGCGGGGTGGCGAGGCTCGGGCACAGATGATCGCCCTTAATCGCACCGATCCCATCGCCCTCGACCGACGCTTCGCCGATCTCAAGCCGGCGCTGGCCGAGGCAGTGCGCGACCACTCGGCGCTATAGTGGGTGGCGGTTACTGTTCGCATCGGGAAACGCCAAAGGACGAGATCTTGAAAAGAGTGGCGCCGATTGGCGTCGCCTGGACGGCTCCCTCCAAAAGCGGTCCTTCGGAGTAAAAAGCACAAGGGGCGGCTTGGAGCCCTCGGCTCGTCGCGGATTGCCGACCAGGACAATTCGCATTTGCGAATGGATCGCGTGCTGGTGCAAAATAAGATATGCTTTCTTCCGCGCCACAGCCCGGCCCCCCATCCGATACACGCGCTCCCCCGCGTAGCTTTCTTGGCAGAGACGGGCGCACGCTCCTGCTCTGGTGCTGGCAGGGGATGGGCGGGGCGCTGGCGGTCGCGGCCATGGAGGTCGCGGCCTATTTCGGCGAGACGCCTCTGGCACTCATTCCGTTCGCCACTTCCATCGTCCTGGTCCTGGGCATGCCTGAGGCGGAGGCGGCCCAGCCCCGGGCGCTGGTGGGCGGCCATCTGGTCTCGACGCTGGTGGGCCTGGCCATACTCGCCGTTTTCGGGCGCTCTGAGCCGGCCGCGGCGGCGGCGGTGGGGCTGGCCATGGTCGCCATGCGGGCCAGCGGCACCATGCATCCACCGGCGGCCATCAATCCCATCATCGTGGTGATGGAGGCTATGAAGCCCGGCTTCCTGCTGATTCCAGTGGGCCTCGGCGCCGTGCTTCTGTCGCTCTATGCGTTCGGCTGGCACAATATGGCCCGGCGGGGAAGCTGGCCGTCCCGCTGGTGGTAGGCCCGGAGCGGTAACCACGGTCAAGGGCTCTAGCCATCATCCTGGCTGCCGGGGCCGCCAATACGAACAGCCGCCGCCCGCCGTGAGCTTTCGGATGAGCGCATGTCATGAGTAGCCCTCAGCCTGTGGGCTTGCCTTGCACGATTGTGCGATGGTCTCAGACAAACTGCTGGAGGCCGTGGCCAACGGACCAATTTTCCTTCGCGGCATCGGAGATGACCACGAACACGTTTTCCGGCCGGATGCCCGGGTTCTCGCCGAGCAGCTCCGCAATACGCCTGAACAGCGCTTTCTTCTGCTCCGCTGTGCGGGTATTGAAGACAGTGATCCCGATATAGACGAGATCGTCGCTCCTCATGACACCGAAGGCCGCACCGTAGCGGAAGTTCGCGGCGTCATGCTCGCTGATAGTCATGAACTGGTCGTCTTCGGGCACGCCAAGCGTCTCGCGCAGAGCGCGGTAGAGGCTGTCGAAAATAGCCTGCCGGTACGCTGCGGGCTTTCCGGCGCGCATTGAGATGTGAATGAGCGGCATCGCGAATCCTTTGGTTCTGTGACCCGTTTCAAGGTTAGACGCCGTCCTATCATTTTGATATACTATGAATAATAATATGAATGATAATGATTGGAAATGATTGAGCGCCCCCTCGACCTGGACGCCGTCCGGGCTTTTATCTGCATCGCGGAGCTTGGCAGCTTCACCCGCGCGGCCGAAGCGATGCGGACGACGCAGGCTGCGATCAGTCTGAAGCTGAAGCGGCTTGAAGAGCGGGTGGGCTGCCGGCTCGTCGAGCGGACGCCTCGTTATGTGCAGCTTTCGGCGCGGGGCGATGCCTTCCTGGAACATGCCCGCGCGCTGCTGGAAGCGCACGACCGCGCGCTCGCCCTCTTTGTCCAAACCCGGGAACGCCTCACCATCGGCATCAGCGACCATGTGGCGGGGCCTGAGCTTCCCGCCTTGATCGCGCGCATGAATGCGCAAGACCCGCAGCTGTTGATCGAAATCCGTATCGGATCATCGGGCGATCTGCTTCAAAGCTTCGACCGGCGCGAACTCGACACGGTGATCGTCCGCCTGCATGCCGGGCGGAGCGACGGGGAGATGCTCACGGAAGAAAAGTTCGGCTGGTTCGCGTCACCAGGCTGGCAGCACCGCGCGGGCGAGCCCCTGCCGCTGGCCACGATGGCCGAGCCGTGCGGCGTGCGTGCGATGGCGGGGCAGCTCCTCGATGCGGCGGGCGTGCCCTGGACGGAAATTTTCGTCGGCGGGGGCGTCACGGCGGTCGCGGCCGCCGTCATGGCCGGGCTCGGTGTTGCTGCGTTGGCTCCGCGCATGCTGCCCTTCGGCGCCGTCGAAGTCGGCCGCAGGCTCGGCCTTCCGGACCTTCCGCGCTTGCCGGTGCTGCTTCACACGAGGATCAGGGACGGCCGACCCCGCGATGCGCTCGCCGCGCTTTCGGCCGCCTTCAGGAGTGCAGTGCGAGGCTAGTGGTTCGACCGCGACAGATGGAACCCATCTGTCGCGAGCAGGTCGAACCACAACTCTTTGATCCACTAGGCACGGGATTTCCAGCCAAAATGCGCACAGGCGTCTCGGCACCCGCATCCAATATGGGCATGGGGACGTTAACCGTCCTCATGCGGCCAGAGCCTTGTTTTCGCAATGTTCCGCATTCTGATCGCCGGCGGCCCTCCGGAGGGGGCATCCACCCCATCAGTTCACGACGTCGGGCGCAGGTCGCGCCCTCCTGCCACGTAACAAACAGGCGCGTTCGGCGATCAGCTCTCTTCACCGTTGAAGAAAAAGTGTCAGTACGTGCCCGCGGTGCGTCGGGCTTTGCGTATCGGCGTTCGGCTGGCCACGTGCGTCGAGGCGTTCTCCGCCTCAAGGGCTTCCCGCGCCGCGCGCAGCCGCGCACTGTTCTCGCGAACAGCCTCGAAATCGTTTCTGTAGCGTTCCATGGCGCGGGCGATGGATTCCTCCAACTGGCGCGTACGCTCAGTGCTGGAGAGCCGGTTCTCGTGAGTCATAATTCGTTCCATGATTTATAATAGCATAACTACCGCAAGAGTATGAGAACTTGTTTATCGTTGACGCAGCGCCGCCGCAAAAGCAAAAAACTCCGCCTCATCGAGGCGGAGCCTTCCGCAGTCGCCGTCACGCGCATCCAATGCCATCGCCAGTACATCCGTGGCTGATGGCGTAAGATGGTCACGCGGCCTGAAGATTTCCGGCAGAGTTCTTTCCGGACTTGTTGTCACGGACGATCTCGAACTGAAGCTTCTGTCCCTCGGTGAGAGACTGCATGCCGGCGCGCTCGACGGCGGAGATGTGCACAAACACATCCGTTCCGCCATCGTCGGGCTGAATGAAGCCGAAGCCTTTGGTGGCGTTGAACCACTTCACGGTGCCGATATTCATGACGATTTCCTTTCAATCGTGCAGAGGGGACTCGCCTGATGGATCAGGCAAGACAAGAGCTGGATATTGAAGGGAGTTATCGTCAGGCGCTCTGCGAGCGTCAGAAAATCAGCCGTCAAAATCAGACAAATACAAGATAGGGCGCGATTGTGTTGTTGGCAAGGCCGGGAAAACTTTTAGTTGAGAGCGCCAACTTTCGCTCCGAGGTGGCGCAGCTCCGACTCCCGCGCCACCCGCTCGAAAGCCTCGCTCTCGCCCTTGACCCGATAGCTGGGCTCGCCGCGGTCGGGCGGCAACTCACGGATGATCCGAAATCGCCCGGACGGGGATCGGAACCCGGTGACGAATTCGACCCAGCCATTGACTTTGAATTTCGCGCTCATTTTTCTTTTTAGCACATTTTACGGTTCACGCGAACTCTATTCGGCTGGAGAACTATATTTTTTCCGGCGATCGCGCCTGACAAGCGAACAGCCTCATCTGTGCTGGAGCATGCGCCGATCAGCTTGCATTGCAAGCTGTCGGGCAACGCGTTCTCTTTCTTGAGTTTAGATGGCGATTCACCAATCAGATTGATTCAATCTGACCGGATCGCGCTCCAGTCTACGCTTGATTTTTGTCCGGAAACCCGAATATCCGTGATAAAAACCTTAAGTGTGCTGATCAGCGTTTTCTGTGGAGGCACATCATATGCCTTCGCGCTGCCTGCGTTTCTTGAGGACCTTGGGTGCCTGCTCGATAGTGTTGTCTCTGACGAGAACCTGCAAAGGAGGTCCAATCTGAAGTCGGCACGAAGCCCTGGCCACTCTGTGGCCGCTCGCTCTCACGCCGTTTCGGCCGTCACCACCTTGAAGCCGGCAAGCGTCGAGGGTCCGAAGGAGGTCACGATGGCAACGTCGGTGGCGTCGCGCCCCCGCGCCATGAGGATGCGGCCGATGCGCGGCCTGTTGTGCCGGGCGTCGAAGATGTACCAGCGGCCGCCGAGATAGGCCTCGAACCAGGCGCTGAAGTCCATGGGCGCCGGATCGGGCGGCACGCCGATGTCGCCGAGATGCCGGTGCAATAGCGGGCCGGGATGTTCATGCAGCGGCACAGCGTGATGGCGAGATGGGCAAAGTCGCGGCACACCCCCTGCCTCTGGGTGTAGGCGTCGAAGGCCGTTTTCAGAGGGCTCGCATGGGCATAGTCGAAGGCGATGTGACCGTGGACAAAATCGCAGATGGCCTGGACCAGGGGCCAGCCCTTGGGCACGTGGCCGAACATGGACCAGGCGACATTGGAGAGACGGTCCGTCTCGCAATAGCGGCTGCCCAGGAGAAACAGCAGCACGTCCACCGGCAGGTCACCGAGCGCGTGCTGGGCCGCATCCGGAGCCACGACATCCGCCAAGCCGCTGTCGCGGATGACGAAGTCCGTGTGCACGGTGAGGCGCCGGCCGGCGCCTGGATCACATGGCAGAAGTTGCCGAAGCTGTCATGATAGGTATTGGCCGCGATCAGCGGATCGAACAGGGCGCGGTCGAGGCTGGCCAGGTCGTAGATGCGGGAAGGATGCACGCTCAAGGTGAGGATCATCGGCGTCGGCTGGGGGCACTCATAGGAAATTTCGTAGCCGGCGCGGATGAGCATCCGGACCTCTGGGATTTTCGGGCATGGCCCGCGGGAACCACCCTTCCGCGCGCTTTGGGTGGCCCTGGTCTCAATGCGTCGGATCGGGCGCATCACATCGCGTGGGATCTCGGCGCGGCGGCGGGCGGCGCCGGTGGCATATCGGGGTCCTCCACCACCGCGACAGCCGGCTCGGGAACGCCTTGCTCGACCTGCTCCGGCGCGAGGATGACCTTTCGATGGGCGACAATGGACCCTCGATGTCGGGGATGCGACGGACTGGACCATTCCTGTGCATGGCGAGCGACGCGGCATCCGCCATGTCGGCATCGAGATCCGCCAGGATCTGATCGCGCGAGCGGAAGACCGTGCGGCATGAGCCGCGCGCCGCGTCGCTCTGCTGCCGGTGGCTCTCAAGGCATGCGCGGACACGAAAACGCTGGATCGGCAAGGCTCGTGAGAAGCTGGTGTCGGATCGGACGACGCCGATGGGCTGCAACGAGGGGGCTGGCACCGGCATGAGCGTGCGGAAGCAGTGACGCGTCCCGGCTTGCTTCTTGCTTTACCGATACGCTCTGGCCTTTCGAGAGCGGGGTGTCGCCCCCCGCCCCGGTGCGACAGATGTCCCCCGCCATATCGTCGGAGGCTGGCAATGTGAGACGGAAGGTCGGTCATGGACTCCTTTGGGCGCAAGCGCAGCATGTGCGAATGGAGCGACCTTGATGCCGACGACCTCGCCCTGAATGCTGCGCTCACGGATGATATCGGTCACCGCCTGTCACCCTTCCATCTCCTTTCGGTGCCGGGCATCAGCGCTCTGCAACAGCGGGCCTGTTCCGAGCTTTGGACCCGCGATCGCCGCTCCGTCGCGCACGATGAGCGCGCCGCGCGCGGTTTTTCCTATCCCGCCCGTAACTCGCGGAAGATCCGCCTCGGCTATCTCTCCAACGACCTTCAGGAGCATGCCACCGCCCACCTTCTCGTGGAGGTATTGGAAGCACATGCCCGCGACGATTTCGAGGTTTTTGCCTATTCCTTCGGCGCCGACGACGGGTTGCCCATGCGTCGCCGGCTCATGGCGACGTGCGACCGCTTCGTGGACATCGCCGCCATGGACGACCGGGCCGCGGCCGAGCTCATCCATGACGACGGGGTGGACATCCTCATTGATCTCAAGGGGTTCACCGCCCGGGCGCGCACCGGCATCGTCCTGCTCCGGCCGGCACCGGTCATCGTGAGCTATCTCGGCTATCCCGGCACCATGGGCGCAGGCATCTGCGACTATCTCATCACCGATCAGTTTCTGACGCCGGCGGGGAGCGCGCCCGAATATGCCGAGGCCCTGGCCTACATGCCGCACACCTATCATCCACATGGCCGCGGCACGCCGGTGGGGAAGAAACCGCGGCGCCGTGAGGCGGGGCTGCCGGATCACGGCTTCGTCTTCTGCTGCTTCAACCAGCCCTACAAGATTTCTCCGGAAATCTTCGACATCTGGTGCCGGCTGCTGGCCCTTGTACCCGACAGTGTTCTCTGGCTTCTGGATCACCCCCAGGCGGCCGGGAATCTGCGCGGCGAGGTGATCCGCCGCGGTGTGGACGCGCGCCGCCTGATCTTCGGCGCGAACCTGCCGCAGGAAGAGCATCTGGCGCGGCTCCAGCTCGCGGACCTTATGCTCGATACGGCGCCGTTCAACGCCCACACAACGGCGAGTGACGCCCTGTGGGCCGGCGTGCCTCTCGTCACCTGTCCCGGCACGACCTTCCCCTCGCGCGTGGCGGGCTCGATTCTCCACGCCGTCGGTCTTGGTGATCTCGTGGCCGACAGCCTCGATCACTATTTCGATTTGGCCTTCAGCCTCGCCATCGAGCCCGATCGCCTCGCCGCCCTCAAGGCGCGGCTTTCCGACAACCGGCTTGTGAGACCGCTCTTCGACGTCGCCGCCTACACTCTCGGGCTGGAAGAGTTATACCGCGCCATGGTCGTGCGCCACCGGGCCCGGCTCCAGCCTTCCGCTGTCGGCGCGTGCTCTTTCTTGAATTTAGAGGGCGATTCACCGATCAGATTGATTCAATCTGATCGGATCGCGCTCTAAGCGCCTTATGCCGCTCTCTGTAGAGGGCCTTGTCAGAGGCAATGGGGCGCTTGCGGCTTCTGGATGAAGGAATGCAGGGACGATGCCCCTGTTCCGACATGACCTGCTGGCGCCAGCTGCCGCCTCGCCATCCGCTACGAACGCCACGCCGACCTCCGCCCGCCTTCCTCAGCCTCGCTGCCGCTAACATGGGCCTCGGGGCCGTCAGCAGGTTTTGTCGGGTGCTCTTGACCGTTGCCGCTCAGTCCGGCACCCGAACGGCCGGCGCGTTGGCCCCTGCCACGGTCATCGCCAGCGCGGCGGCGGCCATCAGCGCCGCCGCCAGCATCACCGGCAAAGCGTGCTCCAGGCCGCCCAGCGCGCCCGAGATTACCGAGGAAATCCCCCACCCCATGGCCGCCGCCGACCCGACCATGCCCAGGATCCAGCCCTGCCGCTCCGGCGTCACACGGTCGGACAGCATGGTCACGATGGAGGGGTACGCGATGTTGACCGTGATGCCCGCGACGAGCGCCGCCGCATAGGCCTGATACAGCGAGCCGAGAACAAGGCACAGCACCATGGTCGCCGCGTTCAGCCCGAGACCGGCCACGGCGAGGCTCCTCATGCCGAAGCGCTCAGCCAGCGCCGGCTGCACCAGCCCGTTGGAGATGCAGAATCCGATGCCCATGATCGACATGAACGCGCCCACCTGGTGCAGGCTCATGTCGAGCCCGGGCGCCTCCATCAGATAGACCGAGACGAAGACGAAGAAGCTGCCCCAGGCCACCTGCATCAGCAGGAAGCCGCCGAGGATGCCCCGCACCGCCGTGTCGCCCGCCGCCTCCCGGAAGCAGCGCACGCCTTCAAAGATGGAGATGGTGGACCAGTCCACCTTGCGTCCGGGCTTCGCCTCCTCCCGGTAGCCGGTCCACAGCAGCACCAGGGCGACCAGCGTCAGCGCCGTGCACAGGTGCAGCGGCGCCGAGAACGAGATCGTCGACAGGCTCGATGCCACCACCGGCCCCAGTACGAAACCGAGGGACGAGAACAGCATGCTGTAGCTCAGCAGCCGGGGTTTGTTGCTGCCCGTATCCACCAGCGCCGCCTGCGCCGTGGGCTGGGCCGCCGCGGTGGCCCCGCCGATGAGCCGGCCGAGGAACAGCAGCGGCAGGAGATGCAGGTCGATGGCGAGCCCGGCCAGAAGATTGCCCAGCAGAACGCCTGCGCCGCACAGCAGCAGCACCGGCCGCCGGCCCCACTGGTCCGACAGGCGCCCCAGCACCGGCGCCATGTACAGCATCAGGAAGACGTAGATCGCCACCAGCAGCCCGCTGACGAAATTGCGCATGGGCAACGAGGCATCCGGCAGGAACACCAGCGTCGCCGGGTCGATCAGCAGCGGTCCGAGCAGCGGGATGATGACGGTCGCGCTGATGGAATCGACCAGGATCAGCAGGTAGAGCGCAATCATGCCGGCGTGGCGATCGGCTCGTTAAGGTGAGCCTTCAGGCTCTCCCGCATCCGGTCGGCCAAGCCGCGGATCGTCTCTTCCTTGTAGTTGACGGATGAATACTGGAACCGGATCAGCAGCTTGCCCTCATGGATGACGGCAACCAGATATAGCCAGAAATCGGCCGGGTTGTCGGCGAAGGCATGGTTCTTCAGGTACAAAAGCTCGTCTTCCGGCTTCTCGAACACCGCGCCGTGGAAGCTTTCATCCCAGGTCTCGCCGAAGAAATTGTACAGGATCTTCACCTGGTCCTGCACCGCCAGCTCCGCCCCGCGCGGATGATAGGCGCGCAGCGCGCCATGGGCGATGCCGTGCCGGGGCATGGCGTGCAACTGCCCGGCCACCGCGTTGAGGCCGCCCGACAGCACGATGGGCGTATGGGTGGTGAACCAGCCGCAGATGCGGGTGGGGTCCACCCCCTCCACCACCGGCTCGCGCCCATGGCCCACCACATGCAGCATCAGGCGATCCTGCCCCGAAGCCTCTACCAAAGCGGCGGCGACGCGCTCGTAAGGATTGTGCGGGGTCTCCTCCAGCATCACGCTCTGGAAGGTCACGATGTCCCGCTGCCGGGCGCCGGGCTCCTCGCTGTCGGGTGTGAGGGTGGGGCCCTGCTGCTCGAGCCAGTAGGGGAACTGCGCCTCCGCCTCGGGCGTGGCGGCGTAGCGGATGAGGCCTTCCACCCACGCCTTGTAGGTGCCGCCCGCCGGTGCCAGCGGCTGGCCCAGATAGGCCCGTTGCAGGTCCGTCACCACCGCACCCCAGGAGAGGCCGTCGGTCACCAGATGGTGGCAGATGAGCACGAGGCGCTGGCCCTGTTCGGTGGTGAACAGGGCGGCGCGCATGATCGGCCCCTGCGCGATGTCGATGGTCTCCTGCATCTGCGCGGCCCGCGCGGCCACATCGGCCAGCGGGATGTCGGCGCATTCCAGCGGCACCTCGATGCCGGTCTCCACATAATATTGGCGGCCGTCATGGAACCTGAGGCGCAGCGCGTCGTGGTGCGCCACCAGCTTTTGCAGGGCGTCGCGCAGCCGCTCCGGCTCCAGCGCGCAGCGGAACACGGCGGAGACGTTGAACTGCTGGGGCCGCTCGCTCGCCCAGGTGAAGTAATAGCGCTGCATGGGCGAGAGGGGCTCGTCGCCGGTGGCCTCGCTTGCATCCACCGCCCGCACCGGGGCAAGGCCCTGCACCAGCTCGGCGATGGTGGGGGTGCGCTGGAGCGCGGTGGGATCGAGCGGCAGCCCCACCTCCCGCGCCTTGATGCCGAGCTGCACCGCCAGCAGCGAGTCGCCGCCCAGTGCATAGAAATTGTCGTGGATGCCGATGGGCTCGTGCTTCAGCACCGCCTGCCAGATGTCCACCAGCGCTGCCTCGGTCTCGGTGCGCGGCGGCACATAGGGCAGTTCGCCCGGCATCTGCGCCACGTCGGGGCGGGGCAGGGCCTTGCGGTCCACCTTGCCGTTGGCCGAGAGCGGGATGCGCTCCAGCGGCACGAACACCCGCGGGATCATGTAATAGGGCAGCTTGTCCTGGAGCGCCGCGCGCATGTCCGCGGCATCCAGCGGCGTGTCGGAGACCACATAGGCCACCAGGAACTTGCCCTTGCGGTTGGGCTGGTCCTGGCCGTCCACGATGGCGGCCTTCACGCCGGGCAGGGCCTCGATGGCGCCCTCGATCTCGCCCAGCTCCACCCGGAAGCCGTTCACCTTCACCTGGAAGTCGGCCCGGCCCAGGAATTCCACCTGCCCGTCGGGGAGCCAGCGACCGAGGTCGCCGGTGTAGTAGATGCGCTCGCCGGTGGCGGGATAGGTGATGAAGGCGGCGTCGGTCTTCTCGGTGTCGTGCCAGTAGCCGCGTGCAAGACAGACGCCGCCCATGAAGATCCGCCCCGGCATGAAGGGCGGGCAGGGGTTGAGCCCGGGATCGAGCACCAGCATCTTCTGGTTGGGCATGGCCCGGCCATAGGGGATGGTGGTCCAGATCGGGTCCACCGCGCCGATGCGGTACCAGTTGGAGAAGATGGAGGTCTCGGTGGGGCCGCCGATGCTCCAGATCACCGCGCCGGGGGCGAGCGGACGCATGCGGTCCGGCAGATCGGTGGGGATCTTGTCGCCGCCCATCATGAACACACGGATGGATGGCAGCGCCTCGCCAGACTGCACCCACATGTCCACATACATGGGCACGCTCAGCCAGATGGTGGCCTGATGCTGGCGCACCAGTTCCACCCAGTGCGGCGGCTCCAGGTGCCGGTCCTCGTCCGGGATCACCACGCCGGCACCGGCGGAGAGCATGCCGAAGATGTCGTAGACCGAGAGGTCGAAGCTGAAATCCGACAGCTGCAGCGACCGGTCGCCCGGCCCGACGCCGTGCTCCGCGTTGGCGTTGCGCAGGCTGTTCATGACGCTGAAATGGGTCAGCGTCACGCCCTTCGGCTTGCCGGTGGAGCCGGAGGTGAACAGCACGTAGCAGATGTCGCCGATATCGTTGACGGACGGCAACCGGCTGTCCGGCTCGTCCGCCCACAGGGCATCGTCATCCACCGCGAGGCCGGGGCGGCCGAGGCGGTCCAGCACGCGCTGCTGGCTCAGCACGATCTCCACCTCGCCTTGCGCGTTCACGGCGTCCATGCGTTCGGGCGGCCAGGCGGCATTGATGGGCAGGTAGCCGGCGCCCGCCTTCAGGATGGCCATGCAGGCCACCGCCTGCTCCCATCCCTTCTCCATCATCACCGCGACCAGGGTATTGGGCTTCACGCCCCGCCGGCGCAGGCCGTGGGCGATGCGGTTGGTCAGGCGCTCCATTTCGCCATAGGTCACCACCCGCTCGCGCATCAGCAGCGCGGGGGCCTCCGGCTGGCGCTCGGCCCAGTCGGAGAAGGCATCGTGGATCAATTGCAGGTCGGGCCGTGGCGCGGGCGGCGGCGTCCACTCGGTCTCGATGCGCTGCACTTCCGCATCGGTGGCGAGCTTCAGCTTCGACAGGGGCGCGTCCGGCTGGGCGCTCACGGCGTCGGCGAGCAGGGAGAGGTGGGCGGCCAGCTCCTCGGCGAAGCGGCGGGTGAACTGGGCGGCCTGGTATTGCAGCCGCACGTCGAGGCGCTCGCCCTCGGCGAAGGCGAGGAACAGGAGGTCGTTCTGGCAGTCCACCGTTTCCAGCGGCAGCGGGGTGCCGAGCGCGAACGGCCACAAGGGCTTGGCCCAGGAGACGGAGACGTTGGGCAGCTGGATGCCGTCCGAGGGGCGCGCCTTGCGCAGGCCGGCGATGACCTCCTGGAACGACAGGCGGTCGTGCTCGCGGGTGGCGCGGCGCTGCTCCTGCACCTGCTGCACCAGCTGGGCGAAGGTGAGGTCCGGCGTGAAGCTCGCGGTGGCGATCAGCGTGTTCACGAACGAGCCCATGGAGCGCGCGAACGGCTTGCCGCGCAGGTCCGTGGGATAGAGCACCGCCACCATTTCCTGTTCGGTGTAGCGGTGGATCAGTGCCTGGACCAGCGCCAGCGTGGTGATGAACGGGCTAACATTCATCTGCGGCAGGCGCAGCGAGAAATAGAGGTTGCCGTCCTTCTCGCCCTGATAGCTCTCGCGCCGTGTCGGCAGGCCGGCGAGGAAATCGGACTGGGCCAGCGCCTGCGCCCAGTAGGCGCGGTCCGCCTCGTGGTCGGGGCTGTCCAGATAGGCGCGCTCGTGGGCGTCCCAGGCCGCCGGGCCGGGGCCGGGCTCGGGCACCTCCTGGCCGTGATAGCGGGCGCCGACCTCCTCCATCAGCAGCATGATGGAGCCGCCGTCGAGCACCATGTGGCTACCGTTGAGGACGAAGATGTCGCCGCACAGCACGAACCGGAACAGGGGTCCGTTCTCCACGTCGAACGGCTGGGTGATGGCCCATTCCCAGCTGTCGGAGCGCTCCAGCACACGAGCGGGGGTGTCCAGTACCACCTGGTAGGGCTTGCCCTCCACCTCGCGGATCACCGAGCGCAAGGCGGGGTGCGCCGCGATGGTCTCGCGCAGGGCCTGCTCCAGCCGGTCGGGATCCACGTCGGGGTTCAGGCGATAGACGAACGGCACGAAATAGGCCGAGCTCTCCGGTGCCCGCTTGCATTCCAGCCAGATGCGCTGGGTGACGACGGCAAGCGGGATCTGGGCCGTGGCGACGTCCATCGTGGCTTCTCGAAGCTGATGCGCAGCGCACCCACGCGCGGAGGGCGGGAGGCGGAGCGAGTGGTGGTGGGCGGCCGGATTGAGGCAGGAAAATCGGCCCCACGCAAGAGCGTTTTGCGCCGGCTCGCGCGTCGATCCGCGCCCGTCGATGGCCGGGCTGTCGCCGTTGACGGCCGGTCCGGCGGCCATGTCGTCACCGGCTGGGATGTGACCGGAAGAAGAGTGTATTATGATACCAGACGCAACCTTCCTCCCGAGCACCCGGCGGCGCAGGCTATGACCGCCGCCTGAGAATCTCCGCCGACCCCTCACCAGCGACTCCCCCTGCACGGCGGCGAGGACGCCCGACCCGCACGCAAGACGTCGCAGGTCACTGTGCAGCAGCGCCCCTATGCGCCCCGTCCCTTTTGGGCCCGAACACGCCCCGGCGGCGCGTCACACCAGCATCTGCAAGTCGCCGTCCACCGCGATGGCCTGGCCCGAAATGGTGGAGCCGAGGGGCGAGGCGAGGAAGACCGCCACGTTGGCGAGATGCTGCGGCGGGATCAGCCGCTTGAGCGAGGTGGCGGAGAGCGCCATGGCCTGGACCTCCTCCACCGGGAGGTTGCGCTCGCGGGCCTTGTTCTCGAACACGGACTGGATGCGCGGCCCGTCCACGGAGCCGGGCAGGATGGCGTTGGCGCGGATGCCGAATTCCCCGAGCTCCATGGAGAGCGACTTGATGAAGCCCACCACCCCCCATTTCGCCGCCGCATAGGGCGAGCGCAGCGGAAAGCCGAAGCGCCCCGCGGCCGAGGCGAGGCCGATGATGGAGGCGTTGGCGCTCTGCTTCAATGCCGGCACGGCGAGCCGCGTCACGTTGAAATGGCCGGTGATGTCCACCGCCAGCGTGCGGTCCCAGTCCTCGGGCGCGATCTGGTCCACCCGGCCGGTGGGGCCGGCGATGCCGGCATTGTTCACCAGCACGTCGAGGCCGCCGAGGCGGTCGAGCGCCGTGTCCATGAAGCGCGCCACGGCGGCTCGGTCGGACACGTCGCAGGTGGAGCCGGTGACGCCGGGGGCGGTCTGCGGCAATGCGGCGAGGGCGGCCTGGTCCACGTCGCACACTTCCACCCGCGCACCCTCGCGGGCGAAGGCGCGGGCCATTTCCAGGCCGATGCCGCCGGCTCCTGCGGTAATGACCACGCGGATGCCGGTGATGCCGAGGTCCATGGCGTTTCTCCCTTGATGTTCGGTGTTTTCGCGAGCCCGGAACGGGCTCAGTCCGGCAGGATGCCGCGGGACAGGATGAAATCGCCCGCGCTCCAGATGTCGGCGACGAGGGCGGTGCGGGCGGCCTCCGGGTCGCGGATTCTGAGGGCGGCGACGATGGCGGCGTGGCGGATGTGCGCCTCGCCCTGGCGCACGCGATCGGGGCCGGCGCGGAAATCGAGATTCAGCACCGGGCCGATCTGCAGCCAGAGCGCCTCGATCATCTGGAACAGGGTGGGCAGGTGGGCGGCGCGATAGAGGGCGAAATGCAGGTCCTTGTTGTGGCGCATGGCGACTGCGCCATCGGGCTCGGCCTTCTCCCGCTCGGCGGCGAACAGGCGCTCGAAATGTTCCACCTCCGCAACCTCCCCGGCGCTCGCCGCGCGCACCGCGGCGACGGTGGCGAGGCCTTCGAGGCTGCAGCGGATGAGGCGCAGTTCCTCGAAACGGGCACGCGGCATCAGCGGCACGCGCACCGCCCGGTTGGGCAGCACTTCGAGGGCATTCTCGGCCACGAGCCGCGACACCGCCTCGCGCACCGGCATGGCGCTGGTGCCGATGGCGCTCGCCAGCCCGCGCAGGGTGAAGCGCTCCCCCGGGGCGGCGCGGCCCGCCAGCAGGATCTCCTTGAGGTCGGCATAGACCTGGTCGGCCAGCGTCTGGCGCACGATGCGCCCGACGCGCGCGTCGAGCCCGGCGGTGCGGATCTCTTTCTCGCCCTCGACGCTCTCTGCCGGTGATGCCGTCTTGTGTTCCATGTTTCTCGTCTGCTATGTGTGATCACAGATAACAGATAGCCGAGGTCATCGGCAATCATCTGGCGCGGCTGGACAGGGGAAAACCCCGCCTCCGCAACGGGAGCCGGATCCAAGGGAGGAGACCCACGCCGTGAAAGACATTTCACTTCAGTCCCCTATCGCGTCCACGCCGCTGGCGCGCCGCAGCTTGCTCAAGGGCGCAGGCGCGGCCGTCCTGCTGGGTGGCGTCGGCATGCCGGCCATCGTCCGGGCGCAGGCCGACACCATCACCTTCGGCCATCTCACGCCGCTCACCGGATTCCTCGGTCCGCTCGGCGCCTATGGGCAGATGGGCGTGCAGCTCGCGGTGGAGGAGCTGAACGCCGCCGGCGGCATCAACGGCCGCAAGATCAACCTCGTGATGGAAGACAGCGTGAACCCCGCCACGGCCTCGTCCAAGGCGGAGCGCTATATCGAGCGCGACAAGGTGCCGGTGATCATCGGCGAGATTTCCTCGGCCTCGGCGCTCGCCATCTCCCAGGTCGCGGCCCGCAACAAGGTGGTGTTCGTGAACACCGGCGGCAATTCCGACGCGCTGCGCGGCAAGGACTGCAACCGCTTCATGTTCCACGTGGAAGGCGCCAACACGCAATATGTGAAGGCGGTGGGCGCGGCCATGGTCCGCGACGGCCTGGTGAAGGGCAGGAAGCTGTTCTTCCTCACCGCCGACTATGCCTTCGGCCACGATCTCTCCCGCGTCGCCAAGCGCTACATCACCGCCAATGGCGGCGAGGTGGTGGCCGACGAGCTGGTGCCCACAGACGCCACCGACTTCTCGCCCTACCTGCTGAAGGTCCGACAGGCGCGGCCGGACGTGGTGATCTCCAACCTCGCGGGCAACCAGATCACCAACTTCATCAAGCAGTATTCCGAGTTCGGCCTGAAATATCCGTTCGGCGGCTTCGGCTTCGATACGGCGGTGGCCTGGGGCGCCGGCAAGGGCACCTTCGGCGGCCTCTGGCCCATGATCTGGCACCACGACGTGCCCACGCCCCAGTCCAAGGCCTTCGTCGCCGCCTTCGTGAAGAAGTTCGGCAAGCCGCCGGAGAACCAGGCCTGGGGCGACTATGTGGCCGCCAAGTGCGTGGCCCGCGCCATGATCGAGACCAAGAGCACCGCCGCCGCGGACCTCATCGGCTATTTCGAGAAGGAGCCGGAGCTCGATATCCTCAAGGGTCGCAAGGGCTATTTCCGCGCCTGGGACCACCAGCTGATCCAGGAGATGTACACGGTGACGGCGCGCCCCGTCGCCGAGGTGAAGGACCAGTGGGACCTCATGATCCTCGGTCCCGCCGTGCCCGGCCCGGAGACCGCGCTCTCGGCCATTGCTCCGACGCCGGAAGAGAACGCCTGCACCTTCCCGGCGTGAAGGCCGAGGACTGTCTCCCTCTCCCGCCTGCGGGGGAGGGGGCCCGCGCGCAGCGCGCAATGGCGCGCCGCCATTGCGGGCGCCGCGCAGGCCGAGACGCCGCTCCCTCCAATCCTCCCCCGCAAGCGGGAGAGGGCTTTCGCCGGTCGCTGAAGACGCACCGTTCCGCCTCAGGTGGAGTAAAGACGCCATGCCCCTCGAACTCGTCTTCCTCATCGAGCAATTGCTGAACGGGCTGCTCGTGGGCGTCGCCTACCTGCTCATAGCCCTCGGCCTCTCGCTGATCTTCTCGCTGGGCGGCATCGTGAACCTCGCCCATGGCGGCTTCTATGCCATCGGCGCCTATATCGGGGTGCAGATCGGCAACCGCTTCGGCTTCCCGGCGGCCTTCGTGGCGGCGCCCCTGTCGGTGGCGGTGATCGGCATGGTCATCGAGCGCCTGCTGTTCTCGCGCTTCTACCGGGCCGACCCGATCCTCTCGCTGTTGCTCACCTTCGGCCTCGCCATGGTGATCGAGCAGGCCCTGCGCATGGTCTTCGGGGCGACGCCCATCCCCTTCGCCATCCCCGAATTCCTGAAGGGCCAGGTGTTCGTCGGTGACTTCATCTATTCGCGCTACCGCATCGCCATCCTCGCCGTCGCCGCCGCCGCGGTGCTCGGCCTGTGGCTGCTGCTCCAGCGCACCGCATTCGGCCGGGTGGTGCGGGCCGGCGTGCAGAACCCGGACATGGTGGGCGCGCTGGGCATCTCGCTCCGGCCCTACCTGACGGCGGTGGCGGCGCTCGGCATCGGCCTTGCGGGGCTCGCCGGCATCATGCTCGCGCCCATCTCCGGCGTGCATCCGGCCATGGGCGCGGAAATCCTCACCGCCGCCTTCGTGGTGGTGGTCATCGGCGGGCTCGGCTCGTTCTGGGGCGTGGTGCTGGCGGGGCTGCTGGTGGGCCTCGTGCGCGGGCTCACAGTGTACTTCATCCCGCCGGCGGCCGAGGCCTCCATGTATCTGCTGATGCTGACGGTGCTGCTCCTGAGGCCGCGCGGCCTCTTCGGCGAGCGCATCCTCCGGTTCGAGTGAGGCGGCCATGCTCCAGTCCCCCACCACGCTGCGCCCCGACACCACGGCCGGTCCCGCAAAAGGGGGCTCCAAAGGAGGCCACATGCTCGCGCGCAACGCCAATCTCCTCGTCGCGGCGGCAAGCCTCATCCTCTTGCCGTCCGTGCTCTCGGCGCTCGGCCTCACCCTCACCTCGGCCACCGACGTGGTGCTGCTGGCCATGGCCTGCATGGCGCTGAACCTGCTGGTGGGCTACACCGGCCTCGTCTCCTTCGGCCATGGGGCGTGGTTCGGGCTCGGCGCCTATGCGGCGGCGCTGCTCCAGCAGAAGCTGCTGCCGGGCTGGGGCGTCGCGCTGGCCCTGCCGGCCGCCCTCGCGGTGACGCTGGCGGCGATCCCCATCGGCTTCGTGGTGCTGCGGCGGCGCGGCGTCTATTTCTCCCTGCTGACTTTGGCCTTCACCGCGCTGCTGTTCTCCATCGCCTTCCGCTGGACCGATGTGACCGGCGGCGAGAACGGCCTCGGCGGCGTGCGGCGCGGGCCGTTCTTCGGCCTCGACCTCGACCAGGGCGTCGCCTTCTACGCCGTGGTGGCGGTGGTGATGTTCGTGGTGGTGTTCAAGCTTCAGCGCTTCGTGCGCTCGCCGGTGGGCTCGGTGCTGGTGGCCATCCGCGAGAACGAGCAGCGGGCCCGCTTCATCGGCTACGACACGCGGCTCTACAAGATCTTGTGCTTCACCCTCTCGGCCGGGCTCACCGCGTTTGCCGGGGCGCTCATGGCCTTCAACCACCGCTTCGCGTCCGCAGACCCCATCGCCATCGCCTTTTCCGGCGAGCTTCTGGCCATGGTGGTCATCGGCGGCATGCGCAGCTTCCTCGGCCCGGCGCTGGGCGCGCTGTTCTTCGTGCTGTTCCGCGAATTCCTCTCCATGTGGACCAACAACTGGCTGTTCTATTTCGGCCTCTTGTTCATGGCCTTCATCGTGTTCTCGCCCACCGGCCTCGTGGGCGTCGCCGGCCGGCTTCTGGCGCCGCTGCGGCGGAAGACGGAGGAGGCCGCCGCCATGGGCAGCCGCGTGGGGGCGGAGGTGCGGGCGCTGCCGGCGGGGCTCACCGCCCGGCCGCGGTGGGACAGCACCGCCCCCATCCTCGAGGCAAGGGGCCTCGTGCGCAGCTTCGGCGGCATCAAGGCGGTGCGGGAGGGCGCGGTGGCGGTGAAGGACCGCACGCTCCACGCCTTGATCGGCCCCAACGGCGCCGGCAAGACCACCACCTTCAACATCATCTCCGGCATGTTCCCGCCCAGCGCGGGCGAAATCCGCCTCGCTGGCGAGCGCATCGACGGCCTCGCCCCGGAGGCGGTGTGCATGAAGGGCCTGTCGCGCTCGTTCCAGATCACCAACCTGTTCCCCACGCTCAGCGTGGAGGAGAACCTGCGGCTCGGCGTGCAGGCCACCCACAAGAGCCGCCTCGACCCGTGGCGGGATGCGGCGTCCATCCCCGAGATCGTGGCCGAGACGCGGGAGATGGTGGCCTTCCTCGGCGTCGCCGGCATGGAGAAGGCGGAGGCCGGCGCGCTCTCCTATGGCGGCCAGCGCCTGCTCGACATGGGCCTCGCGCTGACCTCGCGGCCGCGCGTGCTGCTGCTGGACGAGCCTTTGGCCGGCCTCGCCGCCGCCGAGCGCACGCGCGTCTCAAACCTGATCAAGCAGATCTCGGGCGAGGTGCCGGTGCTGCTCGTCGAGCACGACATCGACCGGGTGTTCGAGCTGGCGGACGCCGTCACCGTCATGGCCGATGGCGCGGTGCTGGTGGACGGCACGGTGGAAGACGCGCGCTCCAACAAGCGGGTGCAGGAGGTCTATATCGGCTCGGGGGCGGCCGCCCTCGCCGCGCGTGACCTTGAATCCGCCGCCACCGACACCCCCATGCTCACGCTGTCGAAGGTGGACGCCTTCTATGGCAAGAGCCGCATCCTCACCAGTGTGTCGCTGGAGGCGAAGGAGGGCGAGATCCTCGCCCTGCTGGGCCGCAACGGCGCCGGCAAGTCCACTTTGCTCAAGACCATCACCGGCATCGTCAAGCCGGCGTCGGGCTCCATCGTGCTGGCGGGCGACGAACTGGCGGGCCTCTCCTCCGCCGCCATCGCCCGGCGCGGTGTCGGCTACGTGCCGCAGGGCCGGGCGCTGTTCCACGGCATGAGCGTGCGCCACAACCTGGAGCTCGGGCGGCTGAAGCGCATCACCGGGGCCGGCCGGCACTTCTCCGAGGAGGAGGTGCTGGACCTCTTCCCCCGCCTGAAGGAACGGCTCGACACGGCGGCGGACCTGCTCTCCGGCGGCGAGCAGCAGATGGTGGCGGTGGCCCGCGCGCTCATGGGCGACACCCGCGTGCTGCTCCTGGACGAGCCCTTCGAGGGCCTGTCGCCGGCGGTGACGGAGGAATTGTTCGACGCCTTCGACCGGCTGCGCCGGACGCTGACGCTGGTCATCGTGGACCACCATCTCGACGTGGTGCTGAACCTCGCCGACCGGGCGGTGGTGCTGGAGCGCGGCGAGGTGATGCACGAGGGGCCCGCCCGCCCGCTGGCCCGCGACCTCGATCTGCGCCGGCAGGTGCTGTGGCTGTGAGGTCCGGGGCGGCGCGCTTCCGCACGGGTTCATTCTGAAGAGGCCATGTCCATGACCAAGATCGCCATTATCGGTTCCGGCTTCATCGGCCGCGCCTGGGCCATCACCTTTGCCCGCGCCGGCTTCGACGTGGCGCTGGCCGACCACGCGCAGGGCGCCCCCGAGGCGGCCCTCGCTTATATCGACGGCGTGCTGCCGGACCTCGCCGACAACGACCTGCTCAACGGCGCTTCCCCGCAGGCCGTGCGTGCGCGGCTGTCGGCTGCGGCGTCCTACGCGCAGGCGCTGGACGGCGCAGCCCACGCGCAGGAGAACGCGCCGGAAGACCTCGCCATCAAGAAATACCTCTATGAGGAGCTCGACGCCCTCGCCGGCCCCGACACGGTTCTCGCCTCCTCCACCTCGGCGCTCCTGCCGTCTTTGTTCTCGAAGCACCTGAAGGGCCGGGAGCGGGTGTGCGTGTGCCATCCCATCAATCCGCCCTACCTGATCCCCGCGGTGGAGGTGGTGCCGGCCCCCTGGACCTCGTCCGACACCATGGCCCGCGCGGGGGACCTCATGCGCGCCGCCGGCCAGTCGCCCATCGTGATGAGACAAGAGCTGGACGGCTTCGTGATGAACCGCATGCAGGGCGCCCTGCTGGAGGAGGCCTTCCGCCTCGTCGCCGACGGCTATGCGAGCGTGGAGGATGTGGACATCGGCATCCGCGAGGGCCTCGCCCTGCGCTGGTCGTTCATGGGGCCGTTCGAGACCATCGACCTCAACGCACCCGGCGGCGTCGCCGATTATGTGGCGCGCTACCAGCAGATCTACGAGCGCATCTCGCCGGACCAGTGGCGCCGCGTGGACTGGGCCGGGCCGGTGCTCGAAACCGTTCTGGCCGAGCGCCGCGCCCGCCTTCCCGAAGACGGACTCGCCGAGCGGCAGGTGTGGCGCGACCGCCGCCTCATGGCGCTCGCCGCCCACAAGCGCCGCGCCGCGAAGGATATCGGCGCGTGAGCCACGCCCCCACGCATTTCCCTGTTTCCGAAGAGGCTTGAAAGACCATGGCCGAGACCGCCGCCGCGAAGTCCACCTCAAAGGTGATCATCACCTGCGCCGTGACGGGGGCGATCCACACCCCCACCATGTCGCCCTACCTGCCCATCACGCCGGACGAGATCGTGACGGAGGCCCTCGCGGCGGCCGAGGCCGGCGCGGCCATCCTGCACCTGCATGCCCGCAACCCGGAGACCGGCCAGCCGGACCAGACGCCGGAAGGCTTCTCCCGCTTCCTGCCGCGCATCAAGCAGGCGACCGGCGCGGTGATCAACATCACCTCGGGCGGCAGCCCCTACATGAAGGTGGAAGAGCGCGTGCTGCCCGCCGCCACCTTCAAGCCGGAGGTGGCCTCCCTCAACATGGGGTCCATGAATTTCGGGCTGTTCCACCTCGCCGACAAGTACAAGGAGTTCAAGCATCCGTGGGAGAAGGCGCATCTTGAGAACACGCGCGACCTCGTCTTCCGCAACACTTTCAAGGATATCGAGTACATCCTCTCCACCTGCTACGACAACGGCACCCGGTTCGAGTTCGAGTGCTACGACATCGGGCACCTCTACAATCTCGCCCACTTCCTCGACCGGGGCCTCGTGAAGCCGCCTTTGTTCGTGCAGTCGGTGTTCGGCCTTCTGGGGGGCATCGGCCCGCATCCGGAAGACGTGATGCACATGAAGCGCACCTGCGACCGGCTGTTCGGCGACAAGTATCGCTGGTCCGTGCTGGGGGCGGGGCGCAACCAGCTTCCCATCGCCGCCATGGCCGCCGCCATGGGCGGCAACATCCGCGTGGGGCTGGAGGATTCGCTGTGGGCCGGGCGCGGCAAGCTCGCCACCTCCAACGCCGACCAGGTGAAGCTCGCGGTGAAGATCATCGAGGGCCTCGGCCTCCAGGTGGCGAGCCCGGACGATGCGCGCCAGATCCTCGAGCTCAAGGGCGCGGACAAGACCAACATCTGAGGAGAGGGGCGGGGCCTTCGCCCCGGCTCGTTCTCGGTGCCCTGGTGCGAGGATCAACCCACCTGGGCCGGGCGCCGTTCCTGGCGCAGGTGGGCCGACACATCAGCCGCCGGTGCGCGGACCGGTTCCGCGCACCGGCGGCTGTGAAAAAGTGACGTGAGGTGGCGGCGGATGGCCTCGGCAGACGACGGCTTGTATCGTAAAGCCTGGCTGTCGCCTGAAAGCACGGCGCCAGCGTCAGGATCAAATATGGTCACGCGTTCTCCCAGCGGCTCGGATCTCGATGAAGCGAAGGCGTTCCTCGCGCGCTATCCCGATCTGAAGGGCATCGACATCATCCTGACCGACTATCACGGCATCGGCCGCGGCAAGACCATCCGGCGCCACGAGCTGGAGGCCCTCTACAGCTCCGGGCGGGGCATGCCTGCCTCCCTGTTCGGGCAGGACGTGGCCGGCGACGACGTGGAGGACAGCGGCCTCATCCTCACCGACGGCGGCGGCGACAAGATCTGCTGGCCCATCCCCGGCACCCTCGGCCTCATGCCGTCCACCGGCCGGGGGCAGGTGCTGGTGAGCATGTATGATACCGACGGCACGCCGCTCCATGTGGAGCCCCGCCACGCGCTGGCGCGCCAGGTGGCGCGGGCCCGCGCCGCCGGCTTCGAGCCCATGGGGGCGCTGGAGCTGGAATTCTACCTGGTGGACCGCGAGCGGGATGCCCGCGGTCGGCCCCAGCCGGCGCGCTATGCCCTCACCGGGCGGCGGTCGCTTAACACCAACACCATGTCGGTGGATGAGCTGGACGAGATGTCGCCTTTGTTCGACGCCATCTATGCGGGCGCGGCGGAACTGGGCGTGCCGCTGGAATCGCTCATCTCCGAATATGCGCCGGGGCAGTACGAGCTGACCATCCGGTATCGCGACCTCACGCGGGCGGCCGATGACGTGATCATCGCCAAGCGGCTGATCCGCGCCACCGCGCGCCGCTTCGGCATGGAAGCCTGCTTCATGGCGAAGCCGTTCGGCACCCTGTCCGGCTCGGGCATGCACCTGCACCTGTCGCTGGCCGGCCTGGACGGCGCCAATCTGTTCGCGGACGAGCCTTCGGGCGCGCTCAGCCCGCTCATGCTCCATGCCATCGGCGGCATCCGCGAGACCATCGCCGACACCATGCTGGTGCTGGCGCCGTTCCTGAATTCCTGGCGACGGTTCGCCGCGGTGGTCTATTCCCCGGTGTCGGATACCTGGGGCGTCGAGAACCGGACGGTGGCCGTGCGCGTGCCCTCCGGCAGCGGCAAGGGCAGGCATTTCGAGCACCGGGTGGCGGGGGTGGACGCCAACCCCTATCTGGTGGCGGCGGTGACGCTGGCCGGGGCGCTCGACGGCATCGCGCAGCGCCGCGATCCCGGGCCGCCGGCGGTGGGGAACAGCTATGCCGGCGCGCGGGCGCCCGATCTGCCACGCAGCTGGCTCGATGCCATCGACCGCTTCGAGCGGTCGGCTTTCGTTAAGGATGCGCTGGGGGAGGAGTTGCATCGCAGCTTCGCCGCCATCAAGCGGGCGGAGTGGCTGCGCCTCGCGCTGGAGGTGTCCGAGGCCGAGTGGGAGCTCTACGGCTTCACGGTCTGAGGCACGGGGGAGGGGGCCGCCTTGCCCTTGACCGGCTGCCCGCGCCGCAGGAAGGCCTCGATCATGTCGGCGATGGCCGGCGCGGAGGTGTCGCCCTCGAGGCTCTGCGCGGCCCTGGCGGCGAGATCCTGCGGCAGCACCGCGCCGCGCGCCTTCAGGAGATCGGCGCCGAAGGCCGGGGTGAATTCCGGATGGGGCTGGAACGACAGCGCCTTCTCGCCATAGGCCAGCGCGGCGAACCGGCAGAAGGGCGAGGTGGCGATGACCTCGGCGTCGGCCGGCTTCTCCACCACCTGGTCCTGGTGCCACGCCACCAGGCGGGCGTCGTCCAGCAGGCCCTCCACGGCATAGCGTTCGACGCCCACCGACCAGCCGTCGGCGAATTTCTCCACCTTCCCGCCCAGGGCCTGCGCCAGGATCTGGTGGCCGAAGCAGATGCCGACGAGAGGCACGCCGGCGGCATAGGCCCGGCGCAGGAAGTCCTCCAGGGGCGCGATCCATGGATGGGGCTCGTAGACGCCGAACCGCGAGCCGGTGATCAGCCAGCCCTCGGCGTCATTGACGCTCGACGGGAAGACGCCGTCGAGGACGGGGTAGGTGACGAACTCGAAGCCCCGCCCCGCGAGCAGGCGCCGGAACATGGCGTCATAGTCGCCGTGTTGCTCGTGCAGATCGTCCGGCGCACGCCCGGTCTGAAGGATGCCGATCTTCATGCCGCGGTCCTCACTTTGCCCGTTCCCCTTAGAGGGCGATTCACCGATCAGATTGCGATGCAATCTGATCGGTGCGTGCTCTAGATGGGGGCGGGCAGGCACGAAGAGAATGCGGCATTGCGCGTGCCCGGAGCAATTTCGCCTGGAGCCGGTGCCGCCGGCAGTGCGTGACGAGGGGGAGGTAGCCGCGGGCGACTTATCCCCAGGGCGTCTCGTGCATAAGTTATTACTCCAATGAGAAAATTCAGGTGGTGGCCGGCGCCTCCGGGTGGCCCCTGTCATCCGGTTTTCATTTTTTCCAAACATCGCCGTTGACAGCTTCGGAGGGGATCGCCTATAAACCGCCCATCGACGACGCGCTGCCGCCGCCCACTGGACGGACGACGGTGCGTCTCCGACGCTCCTCACGACAGGATGTTGTGAAGCCGCCGGTTCAGAAGCCGGGGGATTTGGCGTCGGTTCCATTCTTCGGGATGGGTGAGGGCTTATGTCCTCGGGCTGTTTGACAG
>NZ_JAIVFN010000011.1 GCF_030015065.1 Xanthobacter autotrophicus
TTCGGGCGAGGCGCAGCGCATGGAAACAACGGGGCGATCTCCGCCCAGAGGGCGTCGGGCAACAGCTTCTTGGCCATGCCCAACACAACGCCAAATATGGTTAACAAATCGTTTTGTTAGGCGCTCTTAGAGCCTTCTCTGATTGGGGTCGTTGAGGTCAAGCTGCTCGTTCAGGTCGCCCGGTCTTGGCTTGTCCGGCTCGTGTCGCCCCCTGGGTCACACGCTTCTCTTCGCGGTCGGCGCGAGCCTCTTTGAAGGCCAGCCGCCGCATGATGGGGTCAGAAGGGCGAGGCGTCTCAATCTGTTTCACGGCCTTGGGGTGTTTTGCCCCAGGTTCTGGATTCTCAACGAGATCGCCTTGCCCATCGTCCCCACGGGAACGATCCGGTTCACCCTTTCGGGATCATGGGTGGTATCCTTGGGTGGTGTCCTTGCGTGGTGTCTTTTGCCCCCCGTTTCGGCACTGCGGCGTCATGCAGCGGCCATGGCTCCATTGGCGGGGTCTTTGCCCCAGCAGAACTGCGAACCGTCACTCCACATGCGGTGGAGGATGACGGCGACACGCTCCCTGTCGCAGAGTGATTGCCTCTGGTGAGATGGGCCTGGAACAGGACGGGGCCGAAGCCCTCCCGCGCACCATGGCCGCAGATGCAGTGGGCGGAGGCCCCCGGGTCACCGGCGGTTCATATCCCGCAGATCATGAGATTGAGGGCGGGAAGATCAGAAGGAAATCCCGCCGCCCACCACCAGCACCTGCCCGCTGACATAGTTGGATTCCGGCGCGCAGAAGAGATAGACGCCGTCGGCGGCTTCCTGCGGCGTGCCGGCGCGGCCCAGCGGAATGAGGCTGCGGAAGCCGTCCAGCACCTTGGGCGGCAGGCCGATGGCCACCTCGTTGCCCTCCACGGTGATGGAGGCCTTGGTCTCGGTGGCCGCCGTCATCCGCGTCTCGATGAGGCCGAAGGCGACGCAGTTCACATTCACCTTGAAGCGCCCCCACTCCCTGGCCAGCGTCTTGGTGAGGCCGATGACGCCCGCCTTCGCCGACGCATAATTGGCCTGCCCCATGTTGCCGCCGGTGCCGGCGATGGAGGAGATGTTCACCACCTTGCGGAACACCTCGCGCCCCTCGGCGGCTTCCTGAGCCGCGCGGATGCGGATCGGCTCGGCGGCGGCGCGCAGGATCTGGAACGGGGCCTTCAGGTGCACGTCGAGGATGGCGTCGAACTGCGCGTCGCTCATCTTGCCGATCAGGCTGTCCCAGGTGTAGCCGGCATTGTTCACGATGATGTCCACGCCGTCGAAGGCCGCGATGCCGCGATCAAGGAAGCTTTGGGCGAAGCCCTTCGCCGTCACCGATCCGGGCACGGCGACGGCCTCCCCGCCCAGCGCCAGAATCTCGGACAGGACGGCCTCCGCCGGCTCCGCGTCGAGATCGTTGAGGACGAGGCGCGCGCCTTCGCCCGCCAGTTTCAGGGCGATGGCGCGGCCGATGCCGCGGCCGGCCCCGGTCACATAGGCGACCTTGCCCGCAAGCTTCTTCATGACTGCGCCCCTCAAAGGTCCCGGTCAGCAAGCGCGAGGACAGCCGCGCCCGCAAGCTTCTGTTCGCCCGCCTGGTCGCGGACGGCAAGGTCGAGGCGCGCCCGCCGCTCCCCCTCCGCCTCGAACAGCTCGGCCACCGTCGCGGTCAGGGTCAGGCGGTCGCCGAGATGGGTCATGGCGAGGAACCGCGTGCCGAACGAGCGCAGGGCGGTGAGGGGGGCGTTCGCCGTCAGCAGCCGGCTGAGGGCAGCCATCACGAACATGCCCTGGGCGAACACGTCCTTTTCCCCGGCGGCGTGGGCGAAATCGCTGTCGATATGGATCGGGTTGTGGTCGCCCGACGCCCCGGCATAGAGCGCCAACTGGGTACGGGTGACGGGAGCGAGTTCCAGCGTGGCGAAGATGTCGCCGACCGCGAGGGCGAGGGCGGGGGCCGCGAGATCTGTCATGGTTGCGAGCCCCTAGCCGTTGCGGATCACAAGGGTGGTCTTCAAATCGGCGACACGCCGGCCGGCCTCGTCCTCCACGGCGGTCTCGCGCAGCACGAATTCCAGCGCACCGTTCTTCTTGTCGTAGATGTCGGCCACGCGCTGGGTGAAGGTGAGCCGCTCTCCGGCGCAGGCCACCCGCTTATAGGCAAAGGATTGCTCACCGTGCAGGAGCCGCGCGAAGTCAAGGCCCAGGCGGTTGAAGAACAGGAACGGCTCCGGTCCCTCCATCTCCAGGCAGAACAATTGCGTCGGCGGGATCGGCAGGGAGGCATGGCCGGCCGCGCGGGCCGCCGCTTCGTCGGTGAAGACGGGATTGGTCTCGCCGATGGTGCGGGCGAAGAAGCGGATGCGCCCCTTCTCCACCTCCACCGTGAACGGATCGAACACGTGGCCGATGAAGCTGCGGTCGATCATCGCGCGCGCCGGTCCGCCGTATAGAGCGTGACCACACAGGCGCCGCCGAGGCCCAGATTGTGTTGGAGCGCGACCCGCGCGCCCTCCACCTGCCGCGCCTCCATGGTGCCGCGCAGCTGGCCGGTCAGCTCGAAGCACTGGGCGAGCCCGGTGGCGCCCAGCGGATGGCCCTTGGAGAGCAGCCCGCCCGAAGGATTGGTGACCACCTTGCCGCCATAGGTGTTGTCGCCGTCGAGGATGAACTTCTCCGCCCCGCCCTCGGGGCAGAAGCCGAGGCCCTCATAGGTGATCAGCTCGTTGGCGGTGAAGCAGTCGTGCAGCTCGGCCACGTCCACGTCGTCGGGGCCGAGGCCGGACTGGGCCCAGACCGAGGCCGCCGCCGCGCCGGTCATGTCGTAGCCGACCACCCGCATCAGGTCCGGCTCGAAGCTGGAGGGAAAGTCCGTGGTCATGGCCTGGGCGGCGATGGTCACGGTGGTGTCGATGCCGTGGCGCCGCGCGAACTCCGGCGTGCAGAGGATGGCGGCCGCCGCGCCGCAGGTAGGCGGGCAGCATTGCAGGCGGGTGAGCAGGCGCGTCACCGGCGGCGAGGCCATCACTTCCTCGACGCTCACCTCCTTGCGGAAGATGGCGCGGGCATTGTGGACCGCATGGCGGCTCGCCTTGGCGCGGATGGCGGCGAAGGTGGTGTCCCTGGTGCCGTACTTCTTCTGGTGGGCGATGCCGGCGCCGCCGAACATCTTCGGCGCCATGGGCACGTCGCCATCATAGGCCACCTCGGTGGCGACCCTGATGAAATCCTCCAGCGGCCCCGGGCGGTCCTTCCAGTGCTCCACGAGGGCGCCCGGCTGCATCTGCTCGAAGCCGAGCGCCAGCACGCACTCGGCCTGCCCGGAAAGGATCGCGTTGCGGGCGAGCCACAAAGCGGTGGAGCCGGTGGCGCAATTGTTGTTCACGTTCACCACCGGGATGCCGGTGAGGCCCACGCCGTACAGCGCCTTCTGGCCGCTGGTGGAATCGCCATAGACGTAGCCGACATAGGCCTGCTGGACCCTGGCATAGTCGATGCCCGCGTCGGCGAGGGCGCTGCGGACCGCTTCCCCGGCCAGCGCTACGTAGCTCGGGCTCTCGCTCGGCTTCACGAAGCCAGTCATGCCCACCCCGCCGACCACCACCTGTGCCATGCGTTTCCCCTGAATTTCGTGTTGTGCCAATGCTGTGGCTCGAACCGGCCGGGCGGTCGCGCCGCCGCCCGCTCATGCCTGTGCGGCTTATCGGTTTGTCGGACAACCTATTCCAGCCGCCCCCGGCCTTGTCAACGCGTTGGAACGAGAACCGGGCCGGCGGTGCGGCAACGCGTGCTCTTTCTTGAATTTAGAGCGCGATTCACCGATCAGATTGAGTCAATCTGATCGGATCGCGCTCTAGAGCACGCGCCGATCAGCTTGCATCGCAAGCTGATCGGGCAACGCGCTCTCTTTCTTGAACTTAGAGGGCGATTCACCGATCAGATTGAGTCAATCTGATCGGATCGCGCTCTGGCGTCAGGCGGCCGGCGTGAGGTGGGCGGACGCGGCGGCCTCCTCCTGCGCCACCTCGCGGCGGGCGGCGTGGTATTCTGCGATCAGCTGGCGGCAGAGCTCGGCTGCCGGCAGCACCTCGCGCACCGAACCGACGCCCTGCCCGGCCGACCACACGGTCTTCCAGGCCTTGGCCTCGCTGGCCATGTCCAGCCCGCCCTCGTGCGTCGGCTGGTCCAGGTCGATGCCGGCGGCGGCAAGGCTCTGGCGCAGGAAATTCGCCGGCACGCCGCTGACCTTGGGGGTGTAGACGATGTCGTCCGCGCTCGCCTCGACCACCATCTCCTTCTGGGCGTCGGGCACCATGCATTCCCGCGTGGCGATGAAACGGGTGCCGAGATAGGCCATGTCGGCGCCGAGCATGCGGGCGGCGGCGATGTGGCGGCCGGTGCTCATGGCTCCGGACAGAACAATGGTGCCGGTGAAGAAGCTGGCGATCTCGGGGATGAGGGCGAACGGGCTCAAGGTGCCCGCGTGTCCCCCGGCCCCCGCGCACACGGCGATGATGCCGTCCACGCCGGCCTCTGCCGCCTTGCGGGCGTGACGGATGCTGATCACATCGTGGAAAATCAGACCGCCATAGCTGTGCACCGCATCCACCACCTCGCGCACCGCGCCGAGGGAGGTGATGACGAGGGGCACCTTGTGCTTCACCGTCAGCTCGATGTCGGCGGCAAGGCGCGGGTTCGACTTGTGGACGATGAGGTTGACCCCGTAGGGCGCCGGGTGCGGGCCGGCCTGCGCCGCGGCGGCGAGCCGCTCCTCGATCTCGCCGAGCCAGGCCGCATAGGCTTCGCTGGTGCGCGCATTGAGGGCCGGGAAGGTACCCACGAGCCCGCTGCGGCACACCTCCACCACCAGGTCGGGGCCGGAGGCGAGGAACATGGGCGAGGCGATGGCCGGGATGGCAAGGTCGCGGAAGGCAGCGGGCAGGGCCATGGGGTTTCCTCCGTATTGTGGGCGAGGCTCAGCGCTTCGGCTGGCGTCGTTCTGGGGTGCGGGGCGCGAGCCCCTGGATGAGAAAATCGGCGGTCTGGTGGGCGATCTCAGCCGGCGAGAGGGGCCCGCCGGGCTTGTACCAGTGGGCGATGGCGTTCAGCGCCCCGGCGATGGTGAAGGCGGCGGTCCGCACGTCGCACGGGGCGATGGAGCCGTCGTCGATGCCGCTCGCGATCACGCCGCGCAGGGCCTGGTCGATCTGCGATTTCAGGCGCCGCAGCTCGGCGCGGTTCTCAGGGGAGAGGGCGGTGTCCGGGGTGCGGGTGATGCTCATGCCGAAATCCATGGTCATGGCCTCGGCATATTTCTCCATCAGCGCGCGCAGCCGTTCGAGGCCGCTGGCACGGGAGCCGGGAACCGGCGCCGCCGCCGCCTCGATCATCTCGAGGCCCATGCGGCAGCATTCGAACAGCACATCGTCCTTGCTGCGGAAGTAATGATAGAGGGTCGGCTTGGTCACGTTCAGCTGCCGCGCCACATCGTCCAGCGAGGTGGCGTGGAAACCCTTCTCGTTGAACAGCCGCGCCGCCGCCTTCAGCACCGCCTCGCGCTTCAAGGCCCGGTCGTGCCCGCGCTGCGCGGGGGAGCGCCAGGGCGAGGGTTCGGCCTGGGCGGTTCCGGTCTGTTTGGAGGGCGCCATCGCAGGGTCCGCTGGAGAAGGGGAGGCCCGCAGCCCGAGAGCGCGGCTCTACCAGTCAGAATATATGTTACTTATGGGTAACATCCAGGTCAAGCACGCCCCCGCGCAGACTCCAGGTGCCAGACTCCAGGTGCCAGGCGCGGCGGGTCTCAGTCTTCGGCGTAGGTGCGGTCGATGGCCTGGTCGATGGACTTGCCGATCAGCTCAAAGCCGCGCTTCCAGTCGTTGATGTGCCGCCGCATCCAGAGCACCGCCTTTGCCTTGTCGCGGGTGCGCAGGGCCTCGATGATGGCGGCGTGGGCCGCCACGTTGCGCTCGGCGGCGTGGGTGTTGCGCCGGAACAGCATCTCGGTGGTGGGGAAGAACAGCTTGTTCTCCGGCTCGCGGGCAAACTGGAGCACGCGGTTGCCCGAGGCGCGGGCGAGGATGGCGTGGAACTCGAGGTCAAGCAGGGCCAGTTCGGAGGGCTTCTTCATCGCCTTCTCCGACTTCTTCATGTTGTCTTCCAGCTTGGCCAGAAGCGCGTCGGTGATGCGCTCAGCGGCCAGCTCCGCCACCGCGGTCTCGATGGCCATGGTGGATTCCCACAGCTCGCGGAAGGTAATCTCATTCAGCACGAAGGCGCGGCTAATGTCTCCGGCGAACCGGTCGTAATGGGGCACTGCGGCAAACAGCCGGCGGCTGGAATCGCGCCGGATCAGGCCGCTCTGCTCCAAAAGCCTGATGCCCTCACGCACGGTGGAGCGGTTGACGCCGAACTGGCGCACCAGCTCCGCCTCGGTGCCGAGGGCATCGCCGGGCCGGACCCGGCCGGAGACGATCTGGCGCTCGATGGCATCCGCCACCAGCTTGTAGGCCGGTGCCGGCGTGATGGGCGCAAACATGCCGCAGGCGGGTTCCGCCGTCCCGGCCTCGCGCGCCTCCTTGGTCTGCGCCATCTTTCGCTCTCGTCCCTCGTTTCCGGCCATCAAGCCTCGTCCTGAGATAGGCTGGTTGGCGAATCCTGTCGAGGCGCCGCTTCCATGCGCTCTTCGCCGCCCGCGACCAGAAGAAGGACACAACCGCGAGCGCGGCGCTTGACACGGGCCGCCATTTGGCTGCTGCTGCACGTGCACATGGTTTTCCATCGGCGCGCGGCGACGTGTGCCGGCGGATATGGGAACGGGGAAGGGCCTGACCGCCCGAAGCCCCGACCGCCCCCGCGACTGTGAGCGGCGAGTAGCCTTCCTTGATGCCACTGGACCAGAGCCTTTCGGGGCGAGGTCTGGGAAGGCGGATGGTTGCGACGACCCGCAAGTCAGGAGACCGGCCATGGGCGCGTGTTCAATCTCACGCCGTCGGGTGAGACGGCAAAGGAGCCTTCAATGCATATCGAACCCGGCCTTGTGGACGGCGGAAAGATCTGGCTGAGCTACGTCACCGCCGCCGGCGCTGGCGGCTACACGATGAAGCTCGCCTTCGACGCGCTGCGGGAGCGCGGGGCGCTCTCCCTGCTGTCGCGCAGCGCGGCTGCGACGGCGCTGGTCTTTTCCTTCTTCGAGGTCCTGCCGCACTATCCGGTGGGCGTCTCCGAGGTGCACCTCATTCTCGGCTCGACCCTGTTCCTGATGTTCGGGGCTGCGCCGGCCGCCATCGGCCTCGCCCTGGGCCTGCTGATCCAGGGCCTGTTCTTTGCGCCGTTCGACCTGCCGCAATTCGGCATGAACGTCACCACCCTTCTGGTCCCGCTGTTCGCCCTCACGGCGCTGGCGCCCCGGATCATCGCGCCGAACACGGCCTATGTGGACCTGAAGTACCGCCAGGCGCTCGCGCTCTCCACGACCTATCAGGCCGGCATCGTCGCCTGGGTGGCGTTCTGGGCGTTCTACGGGCAGGGCTTCACCGTCGAGAACACCGCCGCGATCTCGTCGTTCGGCGGGGCCTACCTGCTGGTCATCATCGTCGAGCCGCTGGTGGATCTCGCGGTGCTGGCGGCAGCCAAGGCCCTCAATCGCTGGAAGGGCAGCGCGCTGCTCGAGCGCCGGCTCTACGAGGCGGCCTGACCGCCTCCCGATCGCCCAATGAGGCGGCGCCCGCAGGCGCCGCCTCCCTGTGTCTCAGTCCGGGGCATGGAGCGGCAGGCCGAGCCGGGCGCGGCGTTTCAGCCACGGGCTCGGGCGATAGCGCGGGTCGCGGTAGAAGTCGCCCATGGCCTCCAGGATCGCGAGGATCCGGCCGGGCCCCATCTCGTCGCCGAGCTTCAGCGGTCCGCGCGGATAGCCCAGCCCGAGTTCGACCGCGCGGTCGATGTCTCCGGGAGCGGCGATGCGCTGCTGGGCCATGTCGGCCCCCACATTCACGATGGCCGCGTGGATGCGCTGGGCGATGAAGCCCGGACTATCCTTGATGAAGGTGACGGCGGCGCCATCGGCCGCGAACAGCGCATGCGCCGCCGCGCGGACCTTCGGATCGGTCGCCGGGCTCGCCATCACCGTGCGCCGCCGGCCCAGCGTCGAGGGATCTATCGCCACCACGCGCGCCGGATCGAGCCCCTCCGCCAGGGCCGCCGTCCCGGCATCCTCTCCCCAGGGTGTGACCACCGCGATCGCGCCCGGGGACGGCCCCGCCCCCTCCTCCATCCTCGCCCCGGATGCGGCGAGGATGGCCCGAAGCGTCGCTTCTGCGGCCGGGTCGCGACGACTGATCCACATCCTCAGGCCGGAGGGGTCGATGGCCGGCGCCGGCGGCTCGGCCGGCTTCTGCGCCTTGCCGTCGGCATAGGCGTAGAAGCCGCGGCCCGTCTTGCGCCCCAGCAGCCCGCCGAGCCTTCGGGTGGCCACCAGCACCGAGGGACGGTAGCGCGGCTCCTCGTAATACTGGTGGTAGATGGCATCCATCACCGGCTGCGACACGTCGAGGCCGGTGAGATCGAGAAGCTCGAACGGGCCGAGCCGAAATCCGGCGGCCTCGGTCATCACCCGGTCCACGTCGGCGACATCCGCTATGCCTTCGGAAACGATCCGCAGCGCCTCCGTGAGGTAGCCGCGCCCCGCGTGGTTGACGACAAAGCCCGGCGTGTCGCTCGCCCGCACGGGATAATGCCCCATGCGGCGCGCCACTGCCGACAGCCTTTCCAGCACCGCCTCGGCGGTCAGCACGCCGCCGATCACCTCCACGATCTTCATCAGCGGAACCGGATTGAAGAAGTGGAAGCCGGCAATGCGCTCGGGCACGCGCGCGGCGGCGGCGAAGCCGGTCACGCACAGCGAGGAGGTGTTGGTGGCGATGATGCAGTCCTCGCGCACCGCCGCCTCGACCCCGGCGAGCACCTGGTGCTTGATGTCCATGCGCTCCACCACGGCCTCCACCACCAGGTCGCAGGCCGCGAAGGCAGCGTAGCCCGGCTGCGGCCCGGCCGGTGACGCAGCGATGCGCGCGATGGCGGCGTCCGCCGCGCCGGACGAAAGCTGCCCTTTCTCGGCCTTGCGACGGATCAGGGCGCCGCAGGCGGCCACGGCCTCCGCAACCCGCGCGGGCTCGGCGTCCGCCAGCAGCACGCGCATGCCCGCTTCGGCCGCGACCTGGGCGATGCCCCGCCCCATGATTCCGGCACCGACGATGCCGATCGTGGTGTCGGTACGGGTTGCGTCGTCACTCATGTTGACCCCACGGACCACCAGAGAAAAATCCCGCTCCGGCCGAAGCGGCCGGCAACGTCTGCCCCTCCCGCCTCAGCCCTGAGGCGCCTTCCTGCGCGCGGCGAAGAACGCCTCCCTCAAGGCTTTGGCCTGCGGGCTGTCCCGCAGCGCGAGGAAGGCGGCGCGCTCGACGGCGAGGCCGGCATCGAGCCCGTGCTCCATGCCGGTCTCCACCGCATTGATGAGGTGCCGCCAGGCGATCTGGTCACCCTGCGCCCGTTCAAGCTCCGCGCACAGGTCCGCGATGACCGCGCGGTTCCGCTCGCGGTCCCCGAGCGCGCTCGGGCGTCCGCCGCAGGGCACGGCGGCATGGCCCTCCCGGCGCAGCGTTCGGGCAAAGCCAAGCGCGGCGCCGAGGAGGTCATCGGTTTCCACCACGCGGTCGATGGCGCCCATGGCATGGGCCTGCGACGCCTCCACCGGCGTGCCGGAGAGAAGCAGGCGCAGGGCCGGCTCGACGCCGATCAGGCGCGGCAGGCGCTGGGTTCCGCCCGCGCCGGGAATGAGGCCGAGGCGGATTTCCGGCAGTCCCATTTTCGCCGACGTCAGCGCCACCCGAAAATGAGCCGCCAGCGCCACCTCGAAGCCACCGCCGAGGGCCGAGCCGTGGATGGCGGCGATGACCGGCTTTCGCAGCGCCGCGATGGCCCGGAGCACGTCCGGCAGCGCCGGCTCCAGTGGCGGCTTGTCGAATTCCGAAATGTCGGCGCCGGCGATGAAGGTGCGGCCGGCACAGCGCAGCACCACCGCCTCCACCGCCGGATCGGCTTCGGCCGCGCGGATGGCGCCGAGAAGCCCGGCCCGCACCTTGTGGGACAGGGCGTTGACCGGCGGATTGTCCACTGTCACGACCGCGATGGCGTCCGTCACCTCGGTGCGCACCACAATATTGTCCGTCATCGCCATCGCTCCGGGAAACCGCGTCAGCGGGCGAGAAACGCGGTGACGCGCCGGCGGGTGCCCGGTTCGCGCATCAGCGCGCCGATGCCCCCGATCTCGGCCTGCGCGCCGTCCGCCGCGATGGCCGCGGCGATGCCGATGCAGCGCTTGGCTTCCCGCAGCGCCTCGGGCGAGAGCGCGGCGATACGCACGGCCACCTCGTTCGCCTTCTCCGCGAATTCCGCCGCGGGCACCGCCCACTGCACGAGGCCGAGGCGCTCGGCCTCCCGCCCGTCGATCACGTCGCCCGACAGGATGATGCGCGCGGCAACGCCCGGGCCGCACAGCCGGGTGAGCCGCTGCGTGCCACCGGCGCCGGGCAGCAGCCCCACCTTGGCCTCGGGCAGGCCCAGTTTCGCCTCCCAGGCGGCGATCCTGAGATCGCAGGCGAGCGCAAGCTCGAGGCCGCCGCCCAGCGCGTGGCCCTCGATCTCGGCCAGCGTCACCGCGGGAAGCGCCGCCAGCCGGTCGAAGACCTCATGGAAGCGGCGGACGGAAGAGACCATCTCCTCCGCGCCGGTGTCGCGCGCCACGCGGGCGGCCACCATTTCCAGATCCGCCCCGGCGCAGAACAGCTTTCCCCGGCTGCGGAACCGCAGCAGCGAGACCTGCCCATTGGCCTCCACGCGCGCGATGGCCGCGAGCAGCGCATCGAGCATGGCATCGTCGATGGCGTTGACCGGAGGGCGGCACAGGGTGACGGTGGCCACCGCACCGTCGAAGGCGAGCGTCAGCCGATCGTCGCCGCCGCGCGGAGCCAGGGAAGTCATGGGCATGCCTCGTGATCGGGTTGCTTGCAACGGCGGAGCCGCATCATCCATCGCCCGGCGGCGCGCTGGCGGCCTCCCGCGCCGGGCGCCCCTGAGAACCCGGCGCGGGAGGATCCTTCCGGCCCGTGCCGGCGTCAGCCGACCATGCTCAGGCCGCCGGACACCGACAGCACCTGGCCGGTGACATAGGCCGCCGCATCGGAGGCGAAGAAGGTGATGGCGCCGGGCAGGTCCTCCGGGTCGCCGATGCGGCCGAGGGGGATGGAGCGGCGGAACGCCTCGGCCAGCTTGTCGGCATTGCCCGCGCCCTTCTTGTAGCCCTCGAACAGCGCGGTCTGGGTGGGGCCGGGACAGACCACGTTGAAGGTGATGCCGTCACGGGCATGCTCGCGCGCGAGGGTCTTGGAGAGCGCCACGAGCCCGGCCTTGCAGGCGGCATAGACCGCCTCGCCGCTCGACCCCACGCGCGCCGCGTCGGAGGCGATGTTGACCACCCGCCCCGCCTTGCGCGCCACCATCAGCGGCAGCACCACGTGATGCATGTGGAGCGCTCCGACGAGGTTGATGGCGATCAGGCGCTGCCAATCCTCCGGCGAGGTGGCGAGGAAGGGGCGGAACACGTCCCAGCCGGCATTGTTGACGAGCACGTCGATGGGGCCGAGGTCCGCCTGCGTCGCCGCGACGGCGGCTTCCACCGCGCCGCGATCGGTGATGTCGCAGGCATAGGCGCGGGCGACGCCGCCCTCGGCCTCGATCTGCGCCGCCGTCCGCGCCGCCGCGTCGAGGTCCCTGTCCATCACGGCCACATGGCCGCCCTTGGCAGCAAAACGTCTTGCGGTCGCGCCGCCGATACCGCCGCCACCACCGGTTATTACGATCACACGTTTTTCGAAATCTTTCACGGCAGACGCTCGCTTCAAACTAGACGCCGGCATTATGGGCCGACAATTTGATATGTCAATTTATTGATATAAAATTGTGTTGCGTTGGAAGGGGTCATCTCCTAACCGGCGATGGAGAGAGGGCCGCAATCATGCCGCGTCGCAAATCCATGTCCGAGCCCAGTGGCTTCGAGATCGCCAACAGGCTGTTCTTCCGCCTGTATCAATGCTCGAATCTGCTGCACAAGAACGGCACCCGCTACATGGGCGATTTCGGCGCCACCACCCAGCAATGGGCCGTGCTCGGCGCGCTGGCGCGCCCGCTGGTGCGCGAGAAGGGCATGAGCGTGAAGGACCTGATCGAGTTCCTCATGCTCAGCCGCCAGAACCTCACCGCGGTGCTCGACCGGCTGGAGGCCCGCGACTGGGTGGAGCGCGTGAAGGACCCGGAGGACGGCCGCAGCCGCCTCGTCCGCCTCACCTCCGAGGGCAACCGGACCTGGGATGCCATGCAGGGCACCATCGAGGCCTTCTATGCCCAGGCGCTGACACCCCTGAACGATGCCGAGCAGGTCCAGCTCTACCAGCTCCTCGACCGCCTGAGGGACGGCCTCAACGACGTCTGACCCGCCTCACGACGCCTCCAGCAAACCGGGCCCCTCGCCGAGGCACGCGAGGTGGTGGTCCACGTCGCCGAACTCCTTGTCGATCATGGTCAGCCGCTTGAAGAGATGGCCGACCTTGTATTCCATGGTCATGCCGATCCCCCCGTGCAGCTGGATCGCCTGCTGGCCGATGAAGCGGCCGGAGATCCCGATCTGCACCTTGGCCGCCGAAAGCGCCGCGGCGCGCCGGACCGCATCGGGTTCCGCCACCGACATGACCGCATAGAGCGCCATGCTGCGCGCCTGCTCCAGCGCCACGAACATGTCCGCCGCCCGGTGCTGGAGCGCCTGGAACGAGCCGATGGTCACGCCGAACTGGGTGCGGGTCTTCAGGTAGTCGACCGTCATGGCGAGGGCTTCGTCCATGGCGCCCACCGCCTCCGCGCACAGCGCCGCGATGGCCTCGCCCACGGCACGCGCGATGACCGGAAAGGCCCCCGCGGGATCGCCGATGACGTCCGCGTCGGCGACGAAGACATCATCGAGGCCGATGTCCGCCGCGCGCCGCCCGTCATGGGTCGCATAGGCGGTCACGCTCACCCCGGCCGAGGCCGGATCCACCAGGAACAGGCCGATGCCCTGCGCCTCGGTCCGCCCGCCCGCCGTCCGGGCGGAAACCACGAGCCGGTCGGCGATGCCCCCCGCCACCACCAGCACCTTGCGCCCCGTCAGGCGATAGCCGCCGTCCACGCGCACCGCGCGGGTCGCCACGTCGGACAGGGCCCAGCGCGCCTGCGTCTCGCCATGGGCGAAGGCGAGGACGAGGCGCCCCTCCGCGACCTGCGGAACGAGATGCGCCCGGAGCGCCGCCGACGCCCCATGGCGCAGCACCGCGCCGGCCAGCACCACGGTCTGCGCATAGGGCTCCAGCGCCAGCGCCCGCCCGATGGCTTCCATGACGATCATGGTCTCCACCGGGCCGCCATCGAAGCCGCCGTCCCCGGCGGCGAAGGGCAGGCCCAGCAGGCCGAGATCCGCCATCTGCGTCCAGGCCTCCCGGCTCCAGCCCGGCGCGGAGCCGAGGACCTGCATGCGCCGCTCGAAGCCGTAGGACTTCGCGAAGGCGCGATCGACGCTGTCCTTCAGGAGGTTTTGTTCCTCGGAGAATTCAAAGTTCATGTGTCACGCTCCCGGCGTCACAGCCCGAGGATGGCCTTCGCGATGATGGTGCGCTGGATCTCGTTGGATCCGCCATAGATGGAGAGCTTGCGCAGGTTGAAGTAGGTCGAGGCGCCGCCGCGGGCCCAGTCATGGCCCTGCGGCCCCTCGTCCGCGTGGCGCACCAAAGCGGCGGGGCCGATGAGGTCCATCAGCAGCTCGGTGGTGGCCTGCTGCAGTTCCGAGCCGCGGATCTTGAGGATGGAGGAGGCCGGATCGGGCTTGCCCTCCCCCCGCCCGCGCTCGGCGGCGATGACGCGCAGCTGGGTCATCTCCAGGGCCTTGATCTCCACCTCGAGCGCGGCAAGCCGGCGGCGGAAGACCGGGTCGGCCATGCGCGGCTCGCCAGCGTCGCAGGGGGCCGTCGCGAGGTCGCGGATGCGGCGCGCGCGGGCCTTGGAGAGGCCGACCCGCGCCTGCCCGTTGCGCTCGTTGCCCAGCAGGAACTTGGCGTAGTCCCAGCCCTTGTTCTCCTCGCCCACGAGGTTTTCCGCGGGCACGCGCACATCCTCGAAGAACACCTCGTTGATCTCGAAGCCGCCGTCGATGGTCTCGACCGGGCGCACGGTCACGCCCGGCGTCGTCATGTCCACCAGCAGGAAGGAGATGCCGTTCTGCTTCCTGGCCGAAGGATCCGTGCGGGCGAGGACGAAGATCCAGTCGGCGTGCTGGGCGAGCGTGGTCCAGGCCTTCTGGCCGTTGACCACGTAATGGTCGCCGTCGCGCACCGCGCGGGTCTTCAGGCTCGCGAGGTCGGAGCCTGCGCCCGGCTCCGAGAAGCCCTGGCACCACCAGTCGTCGAGGCGGGCGATGCGCGGCAGGAAGCGCTCCTTCTGCGCCCGCGAGCCGAAGGTGTAGATCACCGGCCCCACCATGGAGGTGCCGAAGGACAGGGTCTCCGGCGCGGGAAACTGCTGGACCTCGTCGCGGAAGATCATCTGCCGGATAGGATCCCAGCCGGTGCCGCCCCACTCCAGGGGCCAGTGGGGCACCGCCCAGCCCCTGGCATGGAGGATGCGCGTCCAGGCGACGAGTTCCTCCTTACCGAGCCGGCGGCCCTCTCTCAGCTTGCGGCGAGCCTCCTCCGACAAGGCGGAGCCAAGAAAATGCCGGACCTCGCCCCGGAAGGCGATCTCCTCATCGGTGAAGCCGAGCTGCATGGGTGTTCCTCCGGGTTCTCACGCCTGTTCGCCGCGGGACGGCACGACAGGCGCAAGATCTGGCGCCCGCTCACGCCTTCTTCGCCGTCACGTGCCGGCGGAAGTCGGGCTTGCGCTTCTCGCGGAAGGCGACGCCGCCTTCCCTGGACTCGTCGGTGTCGTAATAGAGGCTCAGCGCCGCCATCCCCATGGAGGAGATGCCCCGGATACTTTCCGTGTCGGCGTTGAAAGAGCGCTTGGCCAGGGAAAGGGCGGTCGGGCTGCGCTCCAGAAGCTCGGCGCACCAGCGGTCCACCTCCGCGTCCAGTTCCTCGTGCGGGACCACCGCGTTCACGAGGCCCATGGCCAGCGCCTCGGCCGCGGTGTAGCGCTTGCACAGGTACCAGATCTCCCGCGCCTTCTTCTCGCCGACGATGCGGGCGAGGTAGGCGGTGCCGAAGCCGGGATCCACCGAGCCCACCTTGGGGCCCACCTGGCCGAGCTGCGCCTTGTCCGAGGCGATGGTGAGGTCGCAGATGGTGGCGAGCACGTTGCCGCCGCCGATGGCGAAGCCGTTGACCCGGGCAATGACAGGCTTGGGCACGTCGCGGATGAGGCTCTGCAGTTCGTCGATGGGCAGGCCGATGGTGCCGCGCCCGTCATACTGGCCGTCATGGGCGCTCTGGTCGCCGCCGGTGCAGAACGCCTTGTCGCCGGCGCCGGTGAGCACGATGACGCCGATGGACCGGTCCCAGCCCGCCGTCTGGAAGGCGTGGATCAGCTCGTCCACCGTCTGGCCCCGGAAGGCGTTGTACTTGTCCGCGCGATTGATGGTGATGCGGGCGACGCCGGCCGGGCGCACTTCGTAGAGGATGTCTTCATAGGTCATCGGGGCTTCTCCGGAGACGTGCGATACGGATAGGGAAGGGTCCGCCGGCTCAGTTCCCGTCCCGCGCCATCTCGCGCAGGCGGAATTTCTGGATCTTGCCCGACGGGGTCTGCGGCAGCGCATCCACCACCTGGAGCCGCTCGGGGATGTACTGCATGGCCATCTTCTGGGCCTTGAGATACTCGACCATGTCTTCAAAGCTGAAGCTCATGCCCGCGCGCGGGATGACGAAGGCACAGGCCCGCTCGCCGAGGCGGGAATCCGGATAGCCCACGATCGCCACCGCCGAGACGGCGGGGTGCTTGAAGAGCAGGTTCTCCACCTCGACCACCGGGATGTTCTCGCCGCCGCGGATGATGATGTCCTTGGAGCGTCCGGCAATACGGATGTAGCCGTCGGCATCCATGCGGGCGATGTCGCCGGTGTCGAACCAGCCGTCGCGATCCACCTGCGCGAGGCCGGGGCGCTTGAGGTAGCCGACGAAATTGGAGCAGCCGCGCACCTGCAGCATGCCGTCCTCGCCGACGGCCAGCGGCTGCCCGGACACATCCACCACCCGGACCTCCATGCCCGGCAGCGGGCAACCGTCGGTGGCGGTGACCTTCTCCTGCGGATCCTCGAGGCGGGTGGTGGTCACCGCGCCGTTCTCCGACATGCCCCAGGCCGAGATGACGGCGGCGCCGAGCGCGTCCTGCGCCTTCGCCACCAGCGGCCGCGGAATGGGCGCCCCCGCCGAGACGAAGACGCGCAGGGTGGGCGTCCTGGTGCCGGTGCGGATGCAGTGGTCGGCGAGGTCGTTCAGGAAGGGGGTCGCCCCCATGGTGAAGGTGGCGCCCTCCTGCGTGATCTGGCGCGCCATCTCCTCGGCGACGAAGATGTCCTGCAGCACGGCGGTGGCGCCCAGCATGGCGGGCAGCACGAGGCCGTACATGAAGCCCAGCTGGTGGGCCATGGGCGAGGGCATATGCACCACGTCGTCCGGCCCGAGGCGCAGCCGCTCGGCGAACGGCACCAGGTTGGCCAGCATGGTGTTGGAGGTGTGGCTCACGCCCTTCGGCTCGCCGGTGGTGCCCGAGGTGTACAGCAGCTCGATGACCGCATCCGGCGACAGGCGACGGGCGGCGAGGGTCGCGCGCTCCGCCTCGGTGATGTCGGCGGCCAGCAGCCGGTCGAACGCCTCCTCGCCCTCGCCATCCACCACGAAGACGTACGCCAGCGACGGCAGCTGCGCCTGCACCGCCCTGGCGATGGCGCCATGATCCACGTTCCGGAACCGGTCTGGAACGACGAGGACCTTCGTCTCCGCGAGCCCCAGCATGAAGGTGAGCTCGCGCTCGCGGAAGATCACCATCAGCGGGTTGGAGACGGCGCCGACCTTGAGGCAGGCGAGGTGCAGCACCGGGAACTGCCACCAGTTCGGAAGCTGGAAGGCGACCACGTCGCCCTCCCCCACCCCGCGCCGCATGAGGCCGATGGCGAGCCGGTCGGAGAGGGCATCCAGCTCGCCATAGCTGATGCGGACCGTATCGCCGGCCTCCGCGCGGCTGGCGATGACCGCCGGCTTCCGCGGCCCGGCGGCCACGTGGCGGCGAAAGGGGTCGAGCAGCGTCTCGTCGCGCCACAGACCGGCCGAGGTCATGGCATCGCGACGCGTTGCCGGCATCAGATCGAACGTCATTGGGTTATTTCCTCCCGGCCGCATCCTGCGCGGCGTTTGCGCCGTCTTGACTTCAGCTGGAGGCCGCCTTCAGCGCCTCGCGGGCGATGATCATCTTCATGATCTGCGCGGTCCCGTCGCCGATCTGGAGGCCCAGCACGTCGCGCAGGCGCTGCTCGAACGGAAGCTCGGTGGAATAGCCGGCGTGGCCGTGCATCAGCAGGCAGGTCTGCACCACCTCGAAAGCGAGCTTGGGCGCCCACCACTTGCACATGGCGGCTTCCCTGGTGTGGGGCGCGCCGGCGTCCTTGGCGGCGAGGGTGCGGTAGCAGAGCAGCCGTGCGGCCTCCACCATGGTCTCCGCCTCCGCCAGCGGAAAGGTCACGCCCTGGTTGTCGGCGAGCGGGCGGCCGAACGCCTTGCGGTCCTTCACATAGGCCCAGGTCTCGGCCAGCGAGACGCGGGCCACGGCGAGGCACTGGAGGCCGATGAGGGCGCGCGAGAAGTCGAAGCCCTGCATCACCTGCACGAAGCCCGATCCCTCGGCCCCCAGCCGGTGGGAGGCGGGGACGCGGACCTTGTCGAAGAAGATGGAGCCCCGGCCGATGGCGAGCTCGCCGATGTCGTTGAAGCGGGTCCGGCTGATGCCGGGCAGCCCCATGTCCACCAGGAAGGCGGACACGCCATGCGCGCGCTCGGCGGCGGTGCCGGTGCGGGCGAAGACCACGGCCCAGTCCGCCTGGTCGGCCATGGAAATGGAGGTCTTCTCGCCGTCGAGGAGATAATCCTCCCCGTCGCGGGTGGCCTTCAGGGCGAGGGAGGCGGCGTCCGAGCCGCCCCGGGGCTCGGTGAGCGCCAGGGCGATGAGCAGCTCTCCGGCGACCACCTGCGGCAGGATCTCCGCGGCAATGGCGGGCGCGGCGTGGCGGGCGACGATGGCGCCGCAGAGCGAGGAGAGGAGCTGGATGTAGCCGACGTTGAAATCCCCTTCCGAGATGGCCTCGAGGACCACGCCGGCGGTGACGTGGTCGGCGCCGAGGCCGCCATATTCGGTCGGGAACTCCACGCCGATGAGGCCGAGCGCGCCCATCTGCCGGCGCAGCTCCAGCGGCACGCTCGCGCTCAGCTCGCGGGCCTTGTAGCCGGGGGCGAGGACATCGGCGGCGAAGCGCCGGGTCGTCTCGGCGAAGCTCGCCTGGTCAGCCGTCAGGCCGAACGGGACCTCCGGGGCGGTGTCCAGGGGGCGGGATGCTGTCACGTTCATGGTCGCTGCCTCAGGCGGGGGCGAGGAAGGACGCGGCGGCCCGCCCGGCGTTCCGCACGCTTCTCGCGGGCGGCACCGGCGCCTTGGCGACCCGTCCCGCCCCGAGCATCCCTCACCTAATATATAAATACATTGTTATAACTTCCGGCAACCTTATGGCCCTCGAATTTTAATGTCAAGACATTGATATATTTTTCGGCTTCCGGGAAAGTCCGCCCCTGCCTCCACCTCCTGAAGGAAGCCAGGAACCCCATGCATCCCTTGATTTTCGATGGCCTTCGCAGCCCCTTCGGCCGCCATGCCGGCGCGCTGGCAAACGTGCGCCCGGATGATCTTCTCGCCGGCGTGATCTCCGCCGTCCTCGCCCGCAGCCCGCTCCCTGCGGAGGAGATCGAAGACGTCATCGCCGGCTGCACCAACCAGGCCGGCGAGGATGCCCGCAACGTGGCCCGTCATGCCGGCCTCCTGGCCGGTGTTCCGGAACGCGCGGGCGGCATCACCCTCAACCGGCTGTGCGGCTCGGGGCTTGCGGCGGTGGCGGACGCGGCGCGGGCGATCCGATGCGGCGAGGGCGAACTGTTCATGGCGGGCGGCGTCGAGGTGATGAGCCGCGCCCCCTTCGTCATGGGCAAGGCGACGAGCGCCTTCAGCCGGGAGGTGGCGGTGTTCGATTCCACCATCGGGGCGCGCTTCTCCAATCCGCGGATCGACGCCGCCTTCGGCACCGATTCCATGCCCCAGACCGCCGACAACATCGCGGCGGAGCTCGGCATCGGCCGCGCGGAAACGGACGATTTCGCCCTGCGCTCCCAGCAGCGCTACGAGGCCGCCCGCACCGCCGGCTTCCATGACGGGGAGATCGCCCCGGTCGCCGTTCCGCACGGACGCGGCAAGCCAGCGGTCATCGTGACGGCCGACGAGCATCCCAGGCCCCAGACCACGTCCGCCTCGCTGGAGAAGCTGCCGCCCCTGTTCGCGGGCGGCGTGGTGACCGCGGGCAACGCCTCCGGCATCAATGACGGCGCGGCGGCGCTCCTGATCGGTTCGGAGCGGATGGCGGCGCGTTTCGGCGCGCGTCCGCGCGGGCGCATCCTGTCGGCGGCCGTCGCTGGCGTCGCGCCGCGCGTCATGGGCCTGGGGCCGGTGCCCGCCACGCAGAAGGCTCTGGCGCGGGCGGACCTGACGCTGGCGCAGATGGACGCGATCGAGATCAACGAGGCCTTCGCCACCCAGGTCCTCGGTTGCCTGCGGGGCCTCGGCCTTGCAGCGGACGACCCCCGCGTCAATCCCAATGGCGGTGCGATCGCCATCGGCCATCCGCTGGGCGCCTCGGGCGCGCGCCTCGCCTTGACGGCGCTGCGGCAGCTGGAAGCCACCGGCGGCCGCTACGGGCTCGTCACCATGTGCATCGGCGTGGGCCAGGGGATCGCGATGGTGCTCGAACGGATCTAGAGCACACGCCGACCATCAAGCCGGAGCGCGATCCGGACGCCGCCACGCCTGGGTGTCGCGTCCCGGCCGCAATTAATATCAACTACTAGACATATATTATATCATATGATTGATATAAATGAGAGCGCCAAAAACCTGCTGAACAGGCGCCTTTCAGGGAGGATTCCAATGGTCGGTCGCGCGTGCATCTGCGGGCTTTTAGCCGGCCTGGTCCTGTGGGCCGGGCCGGGACAGGCCGAGACGAACATCAAGATCGGCGTGCTCAGCGACATGTCCGGCCCCTATTCCGATCTCGCGGGGCCGGGCTCGGTGGTCGCCGCGCGGCTGGCGGTGGAGGATTTCAAGGGGGCATCTAGGGGGATCACCGTGGATATCCTCTCCGGCAATCACCAGAACAAGGCCGATATCGGCTCGGTGATCGCCCGGTCCTGGATCGACCAGGACGGCGTGGATGTCATCGCCGACGTCACCGGTTCGCCGGTGGCGCTGGCGGTCAGCCAGATCGTCAAGGACAAGAACCGGATCCAGCTCAATGCCGGAGCGGCAACCGCCGACCTGACCGGCTCCAGGTGCAGCGCCAATACCATCCACTGGACCTACGACACCTGGGCCAACGCCAACGGCACCGGCAGCGCCTTCGTCAGGCAGGGCGGGACGAGCTGGTTCTTCATCGCCGTGGACCAGGCCTCCGGCCATGCCATGGAGCGGGACACCGCCGCCGTGGTGAAGGCCGCGGGCGGGACCGTGCTCGGCTCCGTCAAGCACCCGCTCGGCACCAGCGACTTCTCGTCCTACCTGCTGCGCGCCCAGTCATCGGGCGCCAGGGTGCTGGGGCTCGCCAGCGGCGGCGAGGACATGATCAACGCCATCAAGCAGGCGTCGGAATTCGGCATCGTGCAGGGCGGCCAGTCCATCGCCGGGCTGTTCACCTTCATCACCGACATTCACGCCCTCGGCCTGAAGCTCGCCCAGGGCCTCGTGCTCACGGAAGCCTTCTACTGGGACCGCGATGATGCGAGCCGCGCCTGGTCCAGGCGCTTCGCCGCGGCGTTCGGCGGCAAGATGCCGACCCAGGTCCATGCCGGCGTCTACTCCTCCACCATGCACTACCTCAAGGCGGTCGAGGCCGCCGGCACCAAGGACACCGCGACGGTGCTCGCCAGGATGCGCGAGATGCCCATCGACGACCCCCTGTTCGGCAAGGGCGAGGTGCGGATCGACGGGCGCGCGGTGCACGACATGTTCCTGTTCCGCGTCAAGACCCCGGCCCAGTCCAGGGGCGAGTGGGACCTCTACGAGACCCTCGCCACCATCCCGGCGTCGCAAGCCTTCCGGCCCCTGTCGCAGGGCGGCTGCCCACTCGTCAAATAGGCGCCGGGCGGCACGGCTCGCCCGCCGGGCGTCCCTCAGTGCCCGTGCCCCTCGTGATCATGGCGATCGTGATCATGGCCATCGTGATCGTGCGCGGGCAGGGAGACGCCGAAGACCTTGACCAGGTCGGCCACCTGCTCCGGCGACAGATAGCGCGGGTTCAGGCCGCGCAGCAGCAGATAGAGCCGGGCGGTTTCCTCCAGCTCCTCGGTGGCGAACACGGCGGCCTCCAGCGTGTCGCCGGCCACCACCGGGCCGTGATTTGCAAGCAGCACCGAGGAATAGCGCCCCGCCAATCCCCGGATGGCATCGGACACCGCCGGATCGCCGGGCCGATAATAGGGCACCAGCGCGGTCTGGCCGCAGCGCATCAGGTAATAAGGCGTCATGGGCGGCAGAACCGCCCTCGGGTCGATCTCCGGCAGCATGGTGAGCGCCACCGCATGGGTGGAGTGCAGGTGCACGATGGCCTTCGCGGTCGAGCGCGTGTCGTAGAGCGCCTGGTGCAGCGGGATCTCCTTGGTGGGCGCATCCCCGGAGACGATCCGCCCCGCCGCGTCGAGGCGGGAGATGCGCGCCGGATCGAGGAAGCCCAGCGAAGCATTGGTGGGCGTCACCAGCCAGCCGCCATCATCGAGGCGCAGGCTGATATTGCCCGACGAGCCGGGGGTGAGGCCGCGCTCGAACAGCGAGCGGGCGAACATGCAGATGCTCTCGCGCAGTTTCGTTTCCGACATGGCAGGTCCTCGGCCCGGCCCCAGGATGAGGTCCGGGCTCCCAAGCGGGAATGGAAGAGATCGGACCGGCCGAACCAGAACGGGCCGGCTCCGAAGCGACGGAACTTAAGTGGTCGCCCCCTCAATCAGCTCGAAATCGAGCGTGATGACGGCCGGCGGCCCATCGGATGAAACGAGCCGCGCGCTGGTCTCGCCGACCTCGACGCGCGGCGTGCGGATGGTGGACAAAGGCTGCGGCGCGCAGCGGGCGACGTCGAGGCCGTTATGGCCGAACAGCGCCAGCTGGCCGGGAATGCCGATGCCCCGGGCCAGGCAGAGAAAATAGCCGCCGATGGCCATGTCGTCGTTGGAGAAGTAGACCGCGTCGAGGTCCGGGCATTGCGCGAGGAGGCGGGCGAGCCCGTCGCGCCCCGCCTCGATGGACGACGGCGCCGCGCCGATCGCCTCGGCCGCCACCTGGAGGCCGGCCTCGGCCAGCACCGCTCGGAAGCCCTCGAACCTCTTGGCGGCGCGCAGGTCGAGGGCAAGATCATGGCCCACATAGCCAATCCGCCGATAGCCGCGCCCCAGAAGGTGGCGCGCGCTGACGCGGCCGGCCTCGCGGTTGGAGAAGCCCACCACCATGTCGATGCCGACGCCGTCCGTGTCCAGCATCTCGACGATGCGGATGCCCGCGCCGCGCAGCATGGCATCCGCCCGCGGGGTGTGCTCCAGCCCGGCCACCAGCAGCCCGGTGGGACGCCAGCTGAGGAGGGACGAGATCAGCCCTTCCTCACCGTCAAGGTCATAGTCGGTGACGCCGATGACCGACTGGAAGCCGGCCTTGCCAAGCACCGAATTGGCACCCCTCAGCAGGTCCGGGAACACGATGTTGGCGAGGGAGGGAACGATGATCCCCACCAGCTTCGATCCGGTGGAGGCGAGGGTGCCGGCGATCCGGTTGGGCACATAGCCGAGCCGGGCCGCCGCCTCCAGCACGCTGGCGCGGGTCTTGGAGGAAAACGAGCCGTGGCTGCGCAGGACCCGCGAGGCCGTGCTCTCGCCGACGCCGGCCTCGCGGGCGACATCCGTGAGGGTCACGCCCGCGCCTGAGCCCATGGGAGAGCCTACGTGCGGGCCTGCGCTCGCGCGGCGCCCGGCCAGCGCGTCGTCATGCATTGAAAGGGCGTCCTTGTCGGCCACGCCTGCCCTCCCCCGCCCGGACGGGTGCACCCTGGATGCGCGACAACCGCACTTGGGGTTTTCGTGTTTGATTTCCGTTGTGTCACGCTCCTAAGGAGGCATCAAGGCGGTATTTTGGCAGCGCTACCATTTTCCATTTGGCAGCGCTGCCACTGTTTGCTATGTCCTGATGGCAGCGCTGCCATGCCTTGCGCGCAGCCCAAGACGACAGCCAACACAAACGCCACCTCCAGGGAGGACCCGATGAGCACCCAAACCGCGCCCCTCGCGGCGCACGTCGCCGTAGAACCGGACACGCAGAAGGCGGCTTACGCCAAGGTGTTCTGGCGCATCGTCCCGTTTCTGATGCTGTGCTACGTGGTCGCCTACCTCGACCGCGTGAACGTGGGCTTCGCCAAGCTCCAGATGTCCCAGGACCTCAACTTCAGCGAGACGGTGTACGGGCTCGGCGCGGGCATCTTCTTCCTCGGCTATTTCCTGTTCGAGGTGCCGAGCAACGTCATCCTGCACAAGGTGGGCGCGCGCATCTGGATCGCCCGCATCATGGTGACCTGGGGCCTCATCTCGGCCGCCTTCATGTTTGTCACCAACGCGCCCATGTTCTACGCCCTGCGCTTCCTGCTCGGCGTGGCGGAGGCCGGCTTCTATCCCGGCATCATCCTGTACCTGACCTACTGGTATCCCTCGCACCGCCGCGCCAGGATCATCGCCATCTTCATGTCGGCGATCCCGATCTCCGGCATCTTCGGCAACCCCCTGTCCGGCTGGATCATGGACAGCTTCCACGGCACCTCGGGGCTGGCCGGCTGGCAGTGGATGTTCCTCATCGAGGCCATTCCGGCCATCGCCATCGGCCTCGCCATCTATTTCTACCTCGACAACGGCATCCGCGACGCCAAGTGGCTGAGCGCCGAGCACAAGGCCGTGCTGGAGCATGAAATCGCCCAGGAGGAGCGCACCAAGGAAGGCCACCACTCCATCGCCGGCGTGTTCCGCGACAGGCGGGTGTGGCTCATGAGCTTCATCTATTTCTGCTTCGTCATGGGCCAGTACGCCCTGACCTTCTGGATGCCCACCCTGGTGAAGTCCACGGGCGTCACCGGCAACTTCCATATCGGCCTCGTCAGCGCCATTCCGTTCATCTGCGCCGTCATCGCCATGAACCTGATCGGCCGCAGCTCGGACCGCCATCGCGAGCGGCGCTGGCACCTCGTTATCCCGGCGCTGATGGGCGCGGTGGGGTTCACGGTGGCCGCCACCTCCACCAGCACCACGGTGGCCATCGTCTTCCTGTCCGTCGCCGCCGCCGGAGCCATCTCCTGCGCACCGCTGTTCTGGTCCCTGCCCACCGCCTTCCTGGCCGGAACGGGCGCCGCCGCCGGCATCGCGCTGATCAATTCGGTGGGCAACCTCGCCGGCTTCGTCAGCCCCTACCTGATCGGCTTCCTGAAGGACCTCACCGGCTCGACCCAGGTGGGCATGTATGCCCTCGCGGCGATCCTGGTGGCGGGCGCGGCGGCGGTGCTGACCACTTCGCCCAGGCTCGTCAACAAGTGAACGCACGTCCTCCCGCGGGGCGCTCCGCGGGAGGTCCCGTATGGGCACGCCGCCCCAGCGCAGCTCCCTTTCCGAGGATCAGGTCATGGCAGAACAGTTCTCGCCCGAGGTCGCCAAATCGGGTGCGGTCAAGTCGGGGGCGACGGGGACCGGGCGCGCCGCCGTCATCGGGCTCGGCTCCATGGGCTACGGCATGGCCCAGTCCCTGAAGCGCGCCGGCTTCGACGTGGCCGGCTTCGACGTGAACCCCGCCGCCGTGGAACGCTTCGCCGCCGAGGGCGGGCGCGGCGCCACGAGCCCGGCCGAGGCCGCCCGCGACGCCGACATGGTGGTGAGCGTGGTGGTGAACGCCGCCCAGACCGAGGCGATCCTGTTCGGCACCGACGGCGTGGCGCAGACGCTGGCGGACGGCGCCGTCTTCCTCTCCTGCGCCACCATGGACCCGGAGGTCGCCCGCGCCCTCGCCGCCCGCATCGAGGCCACCGGCCGGCTCTATCTCGACGCCCCCATCTCCGGCGGCGCCCAACGCGCGGCGGAAGGCGCCCTCACCATCCTCGCCTCCGGCAGCCCGGCGGCCTTCGCCAAGGCGCGGCCGGCGCTGGATGCCATGGCGGCGAAGCTCTATGAGCTGGGCGATGCGCCCGGCCAGGGCGCGGCCTTCAAGATGATCAACCAGCTGCTCGCCGGCGTGCACATCGCGGCGGCGAGCGAGGCCATCGCGTTCGCCGCACGGCAGGGGCTCGACATCGCCAAGGTCTATGAGGTCATCACCGCCTCGGCCGGCAACAGCTGGATGTTCGAGAACCGCATGCCCCACGTGGTGGACGGCGACTATACGCCAAAAAGCGCCGTGGACATCTTCGTGAAGGATCTCGGCATCATCCAGGACATGGCGCGCAGCGCCAAATTCCCGGTGCCGGTCTCCGCCGCCGCGCTGCAGATGTTCCTGGCCACCTCCGCCGCCGGCATGGGGCGCGACGACGACGCCTCCGTCGCCCGGCTCTATGCCCGCATCACCGGCACCAGGCTGCCCGGCGATCCGGCCTGAGCCGGGCCCCGCTTGCGCCCGCGCGCGGATTGGTGCGTCCTTCCAGCCGCACCGACCGCCGCGCAACCGACCCCTTTCGGGAAGATCCCCATGCCGCGCTTCGCCGCCAACCTCACCATGATGTTCACCGAGTGGCCGTTCCTCGACCGCTTCGCCGCCGCCGCCGATGCCGGCTTCACCGCGGTGGAATTCCTCTTCCCCTACGAGCACGCGCCGGACGCGGTGGGCGAGCGCCTCGCCCGCAACGGCCTGACCCAGGCCCTGTTCAACCTGCCCCCCGGCGACTGGGCGGCCGGCGAGCGCGGCATCGCCGCCTTTCCCGAGCGCTTCGACGAAGTGAAGGCGAGCGTCGCCACCGCCCTCATTTATGCCGAAGCCACCGGGGTGAAGCGGCTGCATCTCATGTCCGGCCTTGCCGACCGCAACGACCCCAAGGCCCGCGCCGCCTATCGCGAGGCGGTAGCCTACGCCGCCGGCGCGCTGGTGGACAAGGGCCTAGACCTGGTGCTGGAACCCATCAACGCCCGCAACATGCCGGGCTATTTCCTCAACGATTTCGGCTTCGCGCAAGTGCTCATCGCCGAGCTGGGCCTGCCCAATTTGAAGCTTCAGTTCGACATCTATCACTGCCAGATCATCCATGGCGACGTGACCATGCGGCTGCGCCAGCTCATGCCCATCACCGGCCATGTGCAGATCGCCAGCGTGCCCTCCCGCAACGAGCCGGACGGCGAGGAGCTGAACTATCCGTTCCTGTTCGCCGAGCTGGACCGCCTCGGCTATGACGGCTTCGTGGGCTGCGAGTACAATCCGCGCGCCGGCACGGTGGAAGGGCTCGGCTGGTTCGCGCCTTATGCCGCCGCCCCGGCCCTCAAGGCGGGAGCGAACGGATGACCCTCGCCCTCGGTACCATCGCCGACGACTATACCGGCGCCTCCGACCTCGCCAACACTTTGGCCAAGAACGGCCTGCGCACGGTGCAGACCGTGGGCATCCCGGCCGACGACCTGCCGCTCGGCGACGTGGACGCGGTGGTGGTCTCGCTGAAGATCCGTTCCGTGCCGGCCGCCGAGGCGGTGGAGAAGGCCCGCGCCGCCGACCGCTGGCTCAGGGCGCGGGGTGCCGGCCACGTCATGTACAAGATCTGCTCTACCTTCGATTCCACCGACGAAGGCAATATCGGCCCGGTGCTCGACGCGCTCTCCGCTGACGCCGGGGCGGCGGCGGTGCTGGTCACCCCCGCCTTTCCGGAAACCGGGCGCACGGTCTATCAGGGCCATCTTTTCGTCGGCGCGGTGCCGCTGAACGAGAGCCCGCTGAAGGACCACCCCCTCAACCCCATGCATGACGCCAACCTCGTGCGCGTGCTGGCCCGGCAGAGCCTCCGTCCATCCGGCCTGCTGCCGCTGGCCACGGTGGCGGACGGCGCCAATGCCATCCGCGCCCGTCTCGCCGCGCTCGCGGCCGACGGGATCGGCGGCGTGATCGCCGACGCCGTGTTCGAGCGTGACCTCGAAGCCCTCGGCACCGCCGCGCTCGATGCCAAAGTCTCGGTGGGCGCATCGGGCCTCGGCCTCGGCCTCGCCCGCGGCCTCGTCTCGGCGGGCCGCGTGCTGCGCGTGGATGCGACGGCGTCGGTCATGGCCGGAGTCGGCGGGCTGGCGGCCTGCATCGCCGGCAGCTGCTCCAAGGCCACGCTGGAACAGGTCGCGCGGGCCGAGGCGACCATGCCGGTGCTGCGCCTGTCCGCCGAGGCGCTGGTCTCCGGCCCGGCCGAAGCCGCGCGGGCTCTGGAATGGGCCGCGAGCCGCATCGAAAGCGGTCCCGTCCTCGTCGCATCGAGCGCCTCGCCGGACGAGGTGGCGCGCCTTCAGGCCCTCCACGGGCGCGAGGCCGCCGGCCATGCCATCGAGCAGGCGCTGGCGACCATCGCCGAAGGCCTCGTGGCGGGCGGCGTCCGCCGGCTGGTGGTGGCCGGCGGCGAGACCTCCGGCGCCGTGGTGGACCGCCTGCGCATCCCCGCATTCGCGCTGGGGCCGGAGATCGCGGCCGGCGTTCCGGTGCTGCGGACCATCGGCGGCGGGCATGGCGACCTTCTCATGGCGCTGAAGTCCGGCAATTTCGGCGGCACCGACTTCTTCACCGACGCCCTGGGCCTGATGTCGAAATAGCCGCAAGGCCTGCCACGCATACACCGGGCTTCGCTGCGCGGGCTCCGACCGGGTCGAAACGGCCCCGTCGGAGCCCGTTCGCGTTTCCGGGTCCCCCGCCGGCTCCTGCTTGCATTTCTGCAAACCCAGCTGTCGCACCACCTCTCTTTGCTTTGCCCGGCGCCAACCTAATATCCACCCCGACACCTCTTGGGCCGCCTGGACGGCCACGGAACACACACATGATCGAGCATCGCCCCTTCGACAGCCTCGGCAAGGCCGACCACGGCTGGCTCAAGGCCCGCCACCATTTCTCGTTCGCCAGCTATTTCGATCCCGCCCGCATGAGCCACGGCAAGCTCAGGGTCTGGAACGACGACGAGATCGCGCCCGGCACCGGCTTTCCGCCCCACCCGCACGCCGACATGGAAATCATCACCTATGTCCGCGAGGGTGCCATCACCCACGAGGACAGCCTGGGCAATCGCGGCCGCACCGTCGCCGGCGATGTGCAGGTGATGAGCGCCGGGCGCGGCATCCGGCACTCCGAATACAATCTCGAAGCCGGTCCGACGCGCATCTTCCAGATCTGGATCGAACCGGACCAGGCCGGCGGCGCGCCCGCCTGGGGCACCCACCCCTTCCCCAGGGCCGACCGCTCCGGCCGCTTCGTCGCCCTGGCGAGCGGCATCGAGGGGGATGCCGAGGCCCTGCCGATCCGCGCCCGGGCCCGCGTCCTCGGCGCCACGCTGAAGGCAGGCGAGACCATCGACTACGCCCCCGCCGTCGGCCTCAACACCTATCTGGTGCCCGCCTCCGGCGCGGTGGAGGTGAACGGCGTCCGCGTCGCCACCCGCGACGGCGCCGCCATCTCCGGCGAGGCCGCCCTCACCATCACCGCGCTGGAAGACAGCGAGCTGGTGCTGGTGGAAGCCGCCTGACCCCCTCCCCGATCACTCCCGATTTCTCAAGGAGCCCACCATGGCCAAAGTCCTCGTCCTGTATTATTCCGCCTACGGCCACATTGAGCAGATGGCGGAAGCCGTCGCCGCCGGTGCCCGCGAGGCCGGCGCCACCGTCGACATCAAGCGCGTGCCGGACCTGGTGCCGGAAGAAGTGGCCAAGGCGGCCCACTTCAAACTCGACCAGAAGGCCCCCATCGCCACCGTCGCGGAACTGGCCGAGTACGACGCCATCATCGTGGGCACCGGCACGCGCTTCGGGCGCATGGCTTCGCAGATGGCCAATTTCCTCGATCAGGCCGGCGGCCTGTGGGCGCGCGGCGCGCTGCACGGCAAGGTGGGCGGCGCCTTCACCTCCACCGCCACCCAGCACGGCGGCCAGGAGGTGACGCTGTTCTCCATCATCACCAACCTCATGCATTTCGGCATGGTGATCGTGGGCCTCGACTATGGCTATGCCGGCCAGATGACCCTCGACGAGATCACCGGCGGCAGCCCCTATGGCGCCACCACCATCACCGGCGGCGACGGCTCCCGCCAGCCGTCGAAAATCGAGCTGGACGGCGCCCGCTACCAGGGCCGGAAGATCGCCGAGACCGCCATCAAGCTGCACGGCTGACGGCTCGGGCCGGCAGGGCCCGTTCTTCAACTGGAGGACGGCCGGGGCCAGGGCTCCGGCCGCTTTTTCATATCCATACACCGGCTGTTCAGCCAACCGATGCCGTGCCATAAATCGTTTTAGAAGATGCGACCGAAGCCGCTGGGGCCTGGGGAGGACAGCCGCCGTGTCACGGAACGACCGGCCTCGCGCAGGTGCGCCCGGCCTTGCCGCATCATGAGAGAGGAGACCGGGGCCAAGCCCGGATCGCCGATGCCGCGCGACACTCACTGAAGGTGACCCATGCCCACATTCCCTGCCGCGCGCCCGTTCAAGGGCGTGTTCCCGGTGGCGCCCACCGTGTTCGACGCTGCCGGCGCCCTTGACCTCGACGGCCAGAAGCGCGCCATCGACTGCATGATCCATGCCGGCTCCCACGGCATCTGCATCCTCGCCAACTTCTCCGAGCAGTTCGTGCTGACCGACGACGAGCGCGACCGCGTCATGGTCACGGTGCTGGAGCATGTGGCGGGACGGGTACCGGTGATCGTCACCACCACCCATTTCTCCACCGCCGTCTGCGCCGGGCGCTCGCGTCGGGCGCAGGATCTGGGCGCGGCCATGGTAATGATCATGCCGCCCTATCACGGCGCCACCTTCCGGGTGCCGGAGGCCTCCATCTACGAGTTCTACAAGGCGGTGTCCGACGCCATCTCCATCCCCATCATGGTGCAGGATGCTCCCGTGGCGGGCACGCCCCTGTCGGTGCCGTTCCTCGCCCGCATGGCGCAGGAGATCGGCAACCTCGCTTATTTCAAGATCGAGGTGCCCCAGGCCGCCGCCAAGCTGCGCGCCCTCATCGAGGCGGGCGGCGCGGCCATCGAGGGGCCGTGGGACGGGGAAGAGGCCATCACCCTCATGGCCGACCTCGACGCCGGGGCCACCGGCGCCATGACGGGTGGCGGCTATCCGGACGGCATCCGCCAGATCACCGATCCCTATTTCGCCGGCGACCGCGAGGCTGCCATGGACGCCTACCAGCGCTGGCTCCCCCTCATCAATTACGAGAACCGCCAGTGCGGCCTCGCGGCCTGCAAGGTGCTGATGAAGGAAGGCGGCGTCATCGCCCACGAGACCGTGCGCGCGCCTTTGCCGGCCATGCACCCCGCCACCCGCGCCGGCCTGATCGAGATCGCGCGGCGGCTCGATCCGCTGGTGCTGCGCTGGGGGAAATGATCATCAAAGACTGATCCGGGTCGTCATCTTATTTGCCATCGCCCTCGGTCTTCGACCGAGGCCAAGTGGGCCGCTCGAACGCCGCGCGGGCTTGACCGATGGCCCACGAGCTAAGCTCATGGGCCATCGGCAGACCCATGCCGGACCGCTGCCGTTCGAGGGCGAGACGCGATGACGACCTCCATCCTGCGCGAGAATTTCGGCCTGCTGCCCCATGGCCCGGTGGTGGAGCGGGTGCGGCTCACGGGCGCTGGCGGCTTCGAGGCCTCGGTCATCACCTATGGCGCGGCGCTCCAGGCGCTGCGCGTGCCCGATGCCCATGGCGTGCTCGCCGACGTGGTGCTCGGCCATGAGGACGCCGCCGGCTATGGCCGGACGCGCGATTTCTACGGCGTCACCGTGGGCCGCTTCGCCAACCGCATCGCCGGGGCCGGCTTCGAGCTGGACGGCGCCCGCGTCAGCCTCGACGCCAATGACGGCGCCAACATGCTGCACGGCGGCTTCGAGGGCTTTGACCGGGCGCTGTGGACCATCGAGGCCCTGGACGAAGCCCCGGTGCCCGCGGTCACCCTGCGCCACACCAGCCCGGACGGCGCCGGCGGCTTTCCCGGCACGCTGGAGGTCCGCGTCACCTACAGCCTCTCCGGCCCGGGCGAACTGACCATCGCCTTTTCGGCGGTGACCGACCGGCCCACCGTGGTGAACCTCACCAATCACGCCTTCTTCAACCTGGACGGGGTGGAGACCGGCGGCGACATCCTCGGCCATCACCTCACCATCGCCGCCGAGAGCTTTCTCGCCACCGACGCTACGGCGATCCCCCTGCCCGGCCCGCCGCGCACGGTGGACGGCACGCCGTTCGATTTCCGCGCCGGCGCGCTCATCGGCGCGCGGATTCGGGACGACGACGAGCAATTGCGCTTCGGGCGCGGCTACGACCACAATTACTGTCTTGAGCCCGCCACCACGCCCCGCCTCGCCGCCCGCGTGCGAGCCGCGAAGTCGGGCCGGGTGATGGAGCTGCTGACCGACCAGCCGGGCGTGCAATTTTATTCGGGCAACGTCATCGACGGCGCGGCGCAGGGCAAATATGGCCGGCTGCACCGCCAGTCCGATGCCTTCTGCCTGGAGCCGCAAGCCTGGCCCGACGCGCCCAACCGGCCGGATTTTCCCTCCGCCCGGCTCGATCCCGGCGAGACCTACCGCCACGTCTCCCTCTACCGCTTTTCCACCCTCTGAGACTGGGTCAGGCGCCGCCCTGAAGGCCCAGGACTGCGCCGACGATAGCCGGTGAGCAAAGCTCATCGGCTATTGGGCCAGCCCGCGCGGCGCCCGAGCCGACCCGCCTGGCGTCGATTGAAGACAAACCGGTGGTATCAGGCCGCAAGCACCGCCGCGGCCCGGCTGAGGGCCTCGATGGCGGCCCAGTCGCCAGCGGCCACCTGGGCCTTCGGCAGCATCCAGGAGCCGCCGACGCAGATCACGTTGGGCAATGCGAGATAGCCCGGCGCGGTGGCAAGGCTGATGCCGCCGGTGGGGCAGAAGGTGAGCTGCGGCAAGGGCGAAGCAATGGACGCGAGATAGGCGCTGCCGCCCGCGGGCTCGGCCGGGAAGAACTTGGCGTAGCGATAGCCGTGCTCGATCAGCCGCATGGCCTCCCCCGCCGTGGCGATGCCGGGCAGAAGCGGGATGCCGGACGAGGCGGCGGCATCGAGCAGGCGCGAGGTGGCGCCGGGCGAGACGGCAAAGCGCGCGCCGGCCTTCTCGGCCTCCGCGAGCTGGGCGGCGTCGAGCACCGTGCCGACGCCGGGAATGGCGCCCTCCACCTCCTGTGCCACGGCGCGGATGGCATCCATGGCCGCGTCGGTGCGCAGGGTGATCTCGATGGCCGGCAGGCCTCCGGCCACCAAGGCGCGGGCGAGCGGGACGGCGTCTGCGGCACGCTCCACCACCACCACGGGCACCACCGGCGCGCGGGACAGGATGCTGTGGAGACCGGACTGGATCTGATCGTTCACGCGAAAACCTCCTGGAAAATGCTTGCGCCGTCGCGGGAGAACAGGAACGGCGTCCTGCCGGCCCCGCCTTGGGTGATGCCGCCGCACAACCGGCAGGGACCGGCCGCAATGTCAGTCGTCGCCGGCCCAGGTTCGCCCGTCGCGCTCGATGAGGGCGATGGCGGCGGCGGGGCCCCAGGTTCCCGCCGTATAGGGCTTGGGCGCCTCGCGGGACGCACGCCAGGCGTCCAGGATCGGATCGATCCAGCGCCAGGCGGCCTCCACCTCGTCGCGACGCATGAACAGGGTCTGGTTGCCGCGCACCACATCCATGATGAGGCGCTCGTAGGCGTCGGGGTTGCGCACGCCGAACACGCTGGCGAAGCTCATGTCGAGGGGCACGTGCTCAAGCCGCATGCCGCCGGGGCCGGGATCCTTGATCATCAGCCACAGCTTCACCCCCTCCTCCGGCTGCAGCCGCAGCACCAGCACGTTGGAGCGCAGCGTGCCGGCGGAGGCGTCGAACACCGAGTGCGGCACCGGACGGAAGGTGATGACGATCTCGGAGACCCGCGAGGCCAGCCTCTTGCCGGTGCGCAGGTAGAACGGCACGCCCGACCAGCGCCAGTTGCCGATCTGCGCCTTCAGCGCCACGAAGGTCTCGGTGTCCGAGGCGCCGGACCCCAATTCCTCCAGATAGCCCGGCACCGCCCCGCCCGCCGACGCGCCGGCGCGGTACTGGCCGCACACCGTGAGCTGGGCCGCATTGGCCTCGGTGATGGGTTCGAGGGCCTTGAGCACCTTCAGCTTCTCGTCGCGCACCGCGTCGGCGTCCAGCGACACCGGCGGCTCCATGGCCACGAGGCAGAGCAATTGGAGAATGTGGTTCTGCACCATGTCGCGCAGGGCGCCGGCGGTATCATAATAGCCGGCGCGGCCGGCGGTGCCGATGTCCTCGGCCACGGTGATCTGCACATGGTCCACATGCGCGCTGTTCCACACCGGCTCGAACAGGGTGTTGGCGAAGCGCAGCGCCATCAGGTTCTGCACCGTCTCCTTCCCCAGATAGTGGTCGATGCGGTAGACGTGGCGCTCCTCGAAGACCTTGCCGATGGCGTCATTGAGCGCGACGGCGCTTTCGAGGCTCTTGCCCAGCGGCTTTTCCACCACCACGCGCGCGCCTTCCGCCGCGATGCCGTGGGCGCCCAGCCGGGTGCAGATGGGGCCGAACAAGGCCGGCCCGGTGGCAAGATAGAAGACGCGGATGACATCCGCATGGGCGGCGATGGCGGCCGCAAGCTCCGGCCATCCGCTCTCCCCCTCGGCCTCCACCGGCACATAATCGAGGCGGGCGAGGAAGCGTGCCACGTCGGCGTCGTCGAGGTCTGCGGCCGGCACATATTCCGCCAGCGCCGCGCGGGCGAAGGCGACGAAGGCGTCCGGTGTCATCTGCTGGCGCGATGCCCCGACGATGGCGGCCTCCTCGGGCAGCTGGCCGGCGCGGTCGCGCTGGTACAGCGCGGGCAGCAGCTTGCGGCGGGCAAGGTCGCCGGTGGCGCCGAACACCGTGAGGACAAAGGGTTGCACCGGGATGACGCGACTCGACATCGGAGATTCGCCTTGCAGTGAGGCCCACCGGTTGCTTCGGACCCGCATCCTGGGTGGCGGCACGAGCCGGGCCGGCTCGGCGAGATTTATGCGGCGGACCCCGCCCCCGTCAATTAATAACTTAAAGTGATTTATATATTAACGGAAGAATCGCGCGAAATACATGCCGCCGGCCCGGCCGACCGGAGCCTCGGACAGCGGCCACGGCAGCGGCGCGATCGACCGGGAGCGAAAATGCCGCTTCCGTCCTCCGGATGCCGTCTCGGAAAGGCCGGCGGGGCGCAGGGCATTGCGGGCCTGTCATCGCCATGCGCATCTTCCTGCGCAAGATCATTCGGGGCCGGACGGCCCGCGGCGCGAAAGGCGGATCCATGACACGCGCGGTTGCTTCCGGCGCCAAGGCGCAGTCTGCGGCTCCGGATCCCGAGTGGTGGCGCGGCGCCGTGATCTACCAGATCTATCCGCGCTCGTTCCAGGACACCGACGGCGACGGCATCGGCGATTTGGCGGGCATCACCTCCCGGCTCGCTTATGTGGCCGACCTCGGCGTGGACGCCATCTGGCTCTCGCCCTTCTTCACCTCGCCCATGAAGGATTTCGGCTATGACGTGTCCGATTATCGCGGCGTCGATCCCGTGTTCGGCACGCTCGCCGATTTCGACGCGCTGGTGGCGCAGGCCCACCGGCTGGGACTGAAAGTCATCATCGACCAGGTGCTGAGCCACACCTCCGACCAGCATCCCTGGTTCGCGCAGAGCCGCGCCGACAGGACCAACGCCAAGGCCGACTGGTACGTCTGGGCCGATCCCGAGCCGGACGGCACGCCCCCCAGCAACTGGCTCGCGGTGTTCGGCGGCCCCGCCTGGGAATGGGACAGCCGCCGCAGGCAATATTACCTGCACAATTTCCTGACCTCGCAGCCGGACCTCAACCTGCACAATCGCGCGGTGCAGGATGCGCTGCTGGGCGAGGTCCGGTTCTGGCTCGACCGGGGCGTGGACGGGTTCCGCCTCGATGCCTGCAACTTCTACTTCCACGACCTCATGCTGCGGAGCAATCCGCCGTTCGCGGGCGAGAGCGAGGTGTCGCGGGCCAACCCCTACGCCTTCCAGGATCATGTCTTCGACAAGAACCGCCCCGAGACCCTCGGCTTCCTCCAGCGGGTGCGGGCGCTGATGGCGCTCTATCCCGGCACCATGACCGTGGGCGAGATCGGCGAGAGCGGGGCGCGGGCGCTCGCCTTGATGGCGGCCTATACCTCCGGCGGCGACAAGCTGCACATGTGCTATTCCTTCGATTTCCTCGCCGAGCCGTTCTCGGCCGCCCACTTCCGCGGGATCGTCGAGCGCTTCGAGGCCGCCGCCGCCGACAGCTGGCCGTGCTGGGCCTTCTCCAACCACGACGTGCCGCGCCACGTCTCCCGCTGGCGCGGCGGAGGGCGCGAGGGCACCCGCCTCGCCCGGCTGATGGCGGCGCTGCTCCTGTCGCTGCGCGGCTCCATCTCGCTCTATGAGGGCGAGGAACTGGGCCTTCCCGAGGCCGACCTCGCCTTCGCGGATCTGGTAGACCCCTACGGCGTGCGCTTCTGGCCGGACTTCAAGGGCCGCGACGGCTGCCGCACCCCCATGGTGTGGGAGGCCGGCGCCCCGCAGGGCGGCTTCACCACCGGCAGGCCCTGGCTCCCGGTGCCCGCCGCCCATCTGCCGCTGGCGGTGGACCGGCAGAGCGCCGACCCGTACTCCGTGCTTCAGCACTACCGCCGCCTGCTGCGCTTCCGGCGGGCCCATCCGGCCCTGGGCAAGGGCACCATCACCTTCCTCGACAGCGCGGGCGAGGTGATGGCATGGCGCCGCGACTTCGAGGGCGAGGCGCTGCTGTGCGCCTTCAATCTCGGGGCGGAGGCGGCCGCCCTTAACCTGCCCGGGGGGTGGGCGGCGCGGCCCATCGAGGATCTCGGCTTTGCCGGAACCATCGCCGGCGGGCGGGTGTCCCTCGGCCCGCTGGACGCGGTCTTCGCCCGCCTCGACCCGCTTGGCTGAGGGGAGCGAGGTGGCCGCGCACGATGCTCACCTCGCCGGATCGGACGCCGCGAACGCCAAGGCGAGCACCTGCTCGGCCGCCACCAGATGCCAGGTCACCGGCGTCGGCGAACGGACCGCCGCGGCCAGCAGGTGTCCCGGACCCAGGTCGCGCTGGAAGAGCTGCCAGTCCCCGGCCGCCCCGAACCGTTCCGCGAGACGGCCCACGCTTGGCCCCGCGCTGCCGGAAAGGCGGAAGCACACGTCGTTGCGCGGCAGCGACAGGCCGATGCCGACCGCCTTGGCGAACGCCTCGCGCAGCGTCCAGTAGGCGAAGGCCTTCCGCCGGTCGGGCGCGCAAGCCGCGAGGTCCGCGACATCCTCGTCGGCCATGATCGAGGCCAGCACCGGGAGCGGAACGTCGCGATCGTGCGCCTCCACATCCACGCCGACCAGGGGCGACAGGGCGACGGCAAGCACGACGGCTCCGCCCGAATGGGACAGGCTGAAGCCCGGTCCGGCGCCGGGGTCGCCGGCGATGCAGGGCTTGCCATACTCGCCCCGGCGGAAGGCGAGGTCCACGGGCGCGACACCCAGGCAGCGGCCGAGCACCAGCCGCTTCAGCGCATGCGCCAGCAGGAAATGGTCGCGGTCGCGGGGGAAGACGAAGGCCCGGCGGTGGTCCTCCTCCTCGGGGGTGAGGCATGCCATGAGGCGCTCGCGCAGGCCGTCGCGCTCCAGCACGCCGGTGAAGCCGTGGACGATCAGCACTTCTCCCGGACCCGGCGGCGGAAAGCCGGCGCACCCTGCATCCCCCATGGGCGCGTTCTCTTTCTTTGAGTTAGAGCACCGAGCGGACGAAGGCGATGATCGCCTGCTGCGCGGGGGTGTCCCAGAGCAGGGGCGCGTGGCCCTCGTCCGCCACCTCGTGGATCACGAGGCCCGGATGACGCTCCGCCATCCTGGCCACCGTGGCGGCGGAGAGTACGTCGGACAAGGCGCCCCGCACCACCATGGCCGGGACATGGGCGAGGGCGTCGAAGCCGGGCCACATGTCGGGCTGGGGCTGGCTCGGATCGAACGCCTTGAATGCCTCCCGGAGGGCGGGATCGTAGGCAAGGCAGGGCTTGCCGCCGGCATCGCCGTGGATCTGCCGGGCGAAGCGCTCCCACTGCGCATCGCTCAGGCCGGGGAACATGAAGCCCTGGCTTGCCTTCAGCGCCGCGACGGCCTCCGGCCAGGTCTGCGGCGGCGCGACACCCACATAGCCGGTGATGCGCAGGATGCCTTCCATCTCCACGAACGGGCCGATGTCGTTGAAGACGGCGGCGGCGAACAGGTCCGGGCGCAGCATCGCCAGCACGAACATCACGAGCCCCCCGCGCGAGGTCCCCAGGATGACCGCCCGCGAGATGCCGCGGTCGGCAAGCCCGGCCAGGATGTCCTGCGCCTCCTGGATGGGGGTGTAGGTGGTGTATGGCGCATGGCCCGAGCCGCCGCGGCCGCGATAGTCGAACGCCACCACGCGGGTAGGATGGCCGCCATCGGCCACCAAAGCCTCGGCAAGGGCCTCGTAGTCCCGCGAATTGCGGGTGAGGCCCGAGAGCAGCACCACCGGCAGCGGCGCCTGCGGATCTCCCCATTCGCGCCCGAACAGCGCAACCCCGTCCGCGCTCGGATAGGCGAAGAAGCGCGCCGGGGCCGCCTTTGGATTGTCCCCGTCTGGCTGGTCCATGTTCCCCCCCTTGCCCGGCCATTGCGGCCGCATGTCATTGCCCCGCCGCCGGCCGGGACGCCGCGCGGCGGCGCCCCTCCATGGCCGCTCCCGATGGAGCGGCCCCGGCGCGATGCGGGCGAGCCGCCCTATTCCGCCGGTGCGGCGGGCGCCTTCGCTGGGGCCGGATGCTCCCAGCCCTGGGCCTTCAGCCAGTCCACGGTGGCATCGAGCACCACATTACTCTCCGGCGCATCCCAGGCCGGCCCGGTGAAGACCGGCGGATCGACGCGCTGGAAGCGGGCGCCCAGCAGCTGGGCGCACTGCGCGCTGGTCGCCGTGGCGCCGGACTGCAGGAACAGGTCCACCAGGACCAGCGGGTTGAAGGGGTCCAGCAGCCACTGGCGATAGCCCCAGTCGGCGCTGCCCTCGGAGAGGCGGGGCGCGAGATAGCGGGACTGGCCGGCGAGATTGCGCGGCGTGCCGATGGACAGGAGAGCGATATCCTCGAGCTTCCGGCCCTGCCCCAGCGCGGCGGCGAGCGCGGTCATGGCCGGGTTGTTGGAAGCCACCGCGCCGTCCACGTAAGCCGGTCCGCTCTCGGTGCCGCCCTGGTAGATGGGATATTGCAGCGGCATGGCCATGGTGCGCAGCACCACGTCGACGATCAGCTCCACCCGGCCGATATCGCCGGCGAAATTGGTGAAGGTGCGGGGCGACCAGCTGCGCTGGGCGTCCACCAGCGCATTGTCGAGCTGCACCGTGCTGACCATCACCGGCCGCTTCACATCGGCGAGGATGGCGCCGGGGCCGAACACGTCGTCGCAGAACGCCTTGATGCGCCCGGTGGTCATGGCGGCATTGTTGCCCATGACGGTGCCGGCGATGGACCAGGGCGTCTGACTCTCCCGCACCTCGTCGTCGAAGCGCAGCACCGCCTCGAAGGCGAGGACGGGATCGTCGAACCACGCCATCAACAGCGCATTGACGGCGCCGTTGGAGGTGCCAGCGAACAGGTCGATCTGGCCCAGGACGCTGAAGCCAAGCACGTCGGCCCGGCGCTCCAGCGTCGAGAGGAACACGCCGGCCTTGCCGCCATTGCCGCCGTCCAAGGACAGGATGCGATACGTCATTCCCCTTCTCCCTTTCGTTCTAGGCATGGGGGTGAACCTCCAGCACCCGGGCGAGGATCGCCCGACTTCAAACCTCAAGATGAAGAACGCGGTACGCGGTCCGCCTGCGGTGAAGGCGCGCCGGCCTCGCCATCGAGAAACGGCTTCAGGCGGGCGGCGAGAGCCGCCGCCCCCTCGGGATCGAGAAGGATCGACATGTGGTTGCCCGCCAGATCCACGCGCACCACACCGCCGCCCACATGGGCGCGCAACTCCGCGTCCAGCGGGTCGTCCGCCCCGCGCGAGGAGCCCGCGCGGAACAGCACCGCGCCCCCGGCGATGCCGGAAGGACAATAGCGGTATCCCATCGTCGTGTTGAGGTTGAAGATGCGCAGGGAGCGGCCGACCCCCGCCCAGAAGGCGCGATCGAGCCTCACATCGCGGAAGGATGCCGGCAGGCTGAGCCCGATGAGGCGCGCCAAAGCGGCGAGGTCGCCATAGGAGCGCGGCAGGCGCACCTGGGTCAGGAAGGTGCCCATGCGCCACAGCGCCTTCACATGGCGCAGGGGATCGCGCGAGCGCACGAAATTCTCGGCCTCCATCACCGCGCAGTCGAAGAAGGCCAGCGTCGCCACGCGCTCGCCGCTCGCCTCCAAGAGCCGCGCCATCTCGAACGCCACCGGCCCGCCGGAGGACCAGGCGGCAACGCGGTAGGGCCCCTGGGGCTGGCGCACCCGCATGGCCTCCACATAGAGGCGCGCCATCTCCTCCACGCTCGACAAGGGCGGCGTGTCGTCGATCAGCCCCGGCGCCTGGAAGCCGTAGAGCGGCTGGTCGCGGCCGAGGTGATCGGCGAGGAACAGGTAGCACCACGGGCTGCCGCCGGCGGGATGGACGCAGAACAAAGGCGGCCGCGCGCCCTCCGGCTGCACCGGCACGAGGCAGCCGGAGGGCGGCCTGCGGTCCGCCTCGGCGGGGGCGTGGGCGCCGATCCAGCGGGCCATGGCGCGCAGGGTCGGGGCCTCGAACAGGATGCGCAGGGGCAGGTCCACCCCGAACGCCTCGCGCACCCGGTGGACGAGGCCGGCCGCCACCAGGGAATGCCCGCCGCAGGTGAAGAAATTGTCGTCCGGGGCGATGGCGGGGCGCTTCAGCAGCGCGCGCCAGATGGCGGCCAGCTGCGCCTCCACCTCATCCTGCCCGCCCGTGACGGCCAGCGCCGCGCCGTCATGGCGCGACAGGGCGGCGGTGTCGAAGGCGCCGTCCGCCGACCGGGGCAGGGCATCAAGGACGCGCAGCGGGCACGGGACCGGTGTGCCGAAGCGGTCGCGCACCTCGTCGTGGGCGGACACGGCCGGCGCGGCGCCGGGCCGCGGCACCACGAAGCCGGCCAGTCCATGGAGCGGACGCGCCGGCTGGCGCACCCGCGCCCGGACAAAAGGCGAGGCGCCGTCGAGGCCGATGGACAAAGGCGATGCGCCCAGCGCCAGCGCCGCGTCGAGGCTGGCGAGGGCATCTTCCACCGGCAGGGTGCGGAAGCCGCGCGCGGCGGCAAATTCCGCCGCCCCGTCGGCGCCCGCCGGGGCGCTCATACCGAGGTCCGCCCAGCGGCTCCAGTGGAGGCAGAGCACGCGTGTCTCCTCGCCCGCCCTGCCCTCCGCCTCCATCCCCGCCAGCGTGGCATTGGCGGCGGCATAGGCCCCCGCCTCGGCGCCACCGAAGATGGCATTCACCGACGACCACAGCACGACGAACCCGCCGGGCCGCCGCGCCATGGCCTCGATCACCACCCTGGCCCCCACCGCCTTCGGCGCGAAGGCCGCCGCCAGCCCTTCCGGCGTCTCGTCCGCCAGCATCCGGGCCGGGGCGACACCGGCAAGGTGGAAGGCGCCGTCGAGGGGGCCGCCGAAACGGTCTTCCGCGGCGCGGATGGCTTCTTCCAGCGCGACGGCGTCGGTGACATCCACGGCGCGATGGAGCAGGTCCGGCCCATCCGGCACGTCGCCCGCAGCAGCACGCCCGACGACGAGGAGCTTCGCCCGGCAGCGGGCCGCCAGATGCTTCGCCAGCACGCGGCCGATGCCGCCATTGCCCCCGGTGACGAGATAACGCCCGCCGGTCTTCAGCCGGAGCGCGGGCTCGCGGGGCGCCTGGCCGGGGTCCACCGGCTCCAGCCGGGGCACGAAGCGGCCGGCGGGCCGCAGCGCCACTTCGGCCTCGCCATCCGGCGCGCGGATCTCGCGGGCCAGCCGTGCCATCAGGTCGGGGATGGGGGCGTCATCCAGCCCGCTGATATCAACTTGCCGGCAGGCGAGGCCGGGCATCTCCTGCGCGGCGGTGCGCAGCAGGCCGCGCAGGGCGGCACGGGCCGGGTCGATCCTCTCCCCGCTCCCGGCCCCGCCCCGCGTCACCACGACGAGCGCGGCGGGCGACGCCTCCCGTCCGCGCCCCATCTGCCGGAGCAGGGCGAGGGCGGTCGCCAGCTCCGAGCCGGCCCGCGCCCGGAACGCATCCAGCGTCTCGCCGGCGGGAACAGGTGCAAGCGGGCGCAGATCGACCACCACGTCCGCCCGCGCACCGGGCGCGGCACCGTTCAAAGCCGCCTGAAGGCCCCCATCCACATCGGCCCCCGCCGGCACCACCGGCACTCCTTCCCGCTCCAGCGCCTGCGCCAGCGCGGCGGCGGCCTCGGCCGGACCGCCCAGAAACACCACGCCGTGCGGCGGCACGGGGTCCGCGTCGAGATCGCGACGCACCCAGGTTTCCGCATGGAACCACGCCGGCACGGTGCGGGCGCCGGCGCCCTGCGCCAGTTGCGCCATGAGGCCGGCGCGCAGTTGCATGCGCTGGATCTTGCCGCTGGTGGTCTTGGGGAAGTCCGGCCGGGGGATCACGCTCACATGGGCCGGCGCGATGCCGAGCCGGCCCGTCACCGCCGCGCGGATGGCATCGGCCACCGCCGCCGCGTCCGCCTCCGGGCGGGGCGAGAAGAACAGGGCCAGCGCCTCGCTGCCCGTGGCCGCGTCCGGCACCGCGCAGGCGGCAGCAAAAGTGGGCTGGACGCCGGGAACGCCGTTCACGAGATCCTCGATCTCGTGGCAGTAGAAATTGGCGCCGTTGACGATGATCAGCTCTTTCTCGCGGCCGGTCATGGTCAGGTTGCCGTCGCGGATGAAGCCGAGATCGCCGCTGTTGAACCAGCCGTCGCCCACGAAGGCCTCGGCATTGGCGGCCTCGTTGCGCAGATAGCCCGGCGTGATCACGCCGCCCTTGATCTGGAACCGCCCGACGACGCCCTCCGGCACCAGCGCGCCCGCCCCATCCACGATGCGGATGGCCACACCGGGCACCGGCGGGCCGAGCCTGACGAAGCTCACCGCCTCGGGCGCGGCCGCCGCCACCGGCCGCAGCCGGCCGCCGAGGGAGGCCTTGTCGATCCAGTGCACCGAGCGGGCGGGATCAAAGCCGGTCTCGTAGGTCATGCAGGTGCAGGCCTCGGCCATGCCGAAGGCCGGCTGCATCGCCTCGGGGCGGAGGCCGAAGGGCGCCGTGAGGGCGAGGAATTCGGCGATCACCGGCGCCGTCGCCTGCTCCCCCGCATTCATGAGGGTCCTGACATGGCCGAGCGCCCATGTCCGCTCCGGCGCCTGCCGCACGGCATCGGACACCAGCTTGAAGCCGAAATTGGGCGACCAGCTGCGGGTGACCCCATGGCGCTCCATCAAATCGAGCCAGAGCAGGGGATCGGCCAGCACCGCCGCGGTCTCAACCTCGATCTGGGTCATGCCCAGATAGACGTCGCGCAGATGCCAGGTGAGCATGGGTACCACATGGTCCAAGGGCAGCCAGTTCAGCGCCACGTCGGCGGCGCCGTAGCCGTTGACGCGCACCGTCGCATGGATGTGCGCCACCACCCCGCCATGGGTGATCTGGATGCATTTCGGCGTGCCGGTGCTGCCGGAGCTGAGCTGGAGGAACAGCACGTCCTCCGCCGCCGCATGCAGCACATGGAGCGGCGCGTGGCCTGAGAGCTGTTCCAGCGCCAGCACACGGGGCGCGGCTTCGGCGAAGCGCGCCAGCCCCGCGAGCGGTTCGGCGAGCGCGGCCGGCGCCAGCACCACCGGGCGACCCAGCAGCTCCCAGGCGTTGACGAGCTTGCCCACCAGCGCGGTGTGCTCCGCGAAGGTGGCGCTCACGGCCACCGTCACCGGCTGCACCCCGGCCAGCACGCAGCCCCAGAATGTGGGAAGATGCGCCCGCAAGTCCGGCACCTGCAGGATGGCGGTGTCGCCGGGCTTCAGCCCCGCCGCCTTGAGCCCGCCTGCGATGCGCCGCGCCTCATCGAGCAGCGCCGCATAATCCAGCCGCCGGACGGGTCCCGCGCCATGGAAGAGGATGCCCTTGTCGCCGGCCCGTTCGGCGGTGCGCAGCAGGGCGTCGGTCAGGGTGCGGGGGGCGTCGTCGGGCAGGTCCAGCGGGCCGCCATCCGCCAGCGCCCAAGGGCCTAGCGCCCAAGGGCCTAGCATCCAAGGGCCTTCGGGGGTGGGCGGCTCCGGCGCGACGATTGCGGCGGGCGAGAGCGGCGCCACCGCCCGCAGCGTGACGGAGGCCGCCTCCGGCGCCAGCGCCTGCGCCACCACGGCGGATTCCGCGACACCGTCCATGCGCTCCAGCCGCTGGCGCCACAGGGCGGCGGCGAAAGCATCGGGCACCGGCAGGCGGGCCAGCGCCGCGTCATCCACCGCCCCGGCCTCGGTGAGCGGCAGGGCCGCCATCGCAACCCACGCCGCCGGCCGCTGCCAGAGGGGCAGAACGCTTTCGGCATGGCGCCCCCACGCCTCCGGCGTCGCATGGCCCTGCGGCACGACGTAGGCGACAAGGCGGGTTGCGCCCGCCGTATCCGCGCGCGCCAGAACCCGACACTCGGCGATGCCGGCCTCGCCGCGTAGCTCCGCCTCGATGGCGGCGAGGCTGAAGCGCAGGCCGCCCGCGTCTACGCGACGCCCGCCGTCGGGGCGGCGCTCGAAACGGCCATCGGCGCGCTGCCGCGCCCGCACGCCCGGCGCCACCTCCGGCAGTCCCGGCGCGGGGATCACCACGAGGCTGCCCACACCGCCCAGCGGCACCGGCGCGCCATGGCGATCGAGGATGCGCAGGGTTGCACCCAGCAGCGGCGCGCCCGCGCCCACCGGCTGTGCCAGCACCGGCCCGCCGGCTTCGGCGACCTGCCACAGGGTGAAGACATCAGCCCCCGCCGGGCCGGCGATACCGGGGGGCGGATCGCGATCGAGGAATACCAGCCGCAGCACGCCTTCGTCCAGCTGCGGCAGGGCGGCGGCCGACAGCAGCGCGACCGACGCCCCCGAGGTGCGCGCAAGCGCGGCCGGCTCGCCCTCCAGCGGCGCCAGCGCCACCTTGGCCCCCACCGTCAGCGGCCAGAACAGGCCGGCGACGGCCGATATGTCGTGGAGCGATGCGGCGAACAGGCTGACATCGCCAGCCCCGAGCCGGAAGGCCCCCCGCAGCCACGCCAGCCGCTCCGCCACCGCCCGCTCCGACACCGCGAGGAGCGCCCGCTCCGGCGCGATCAGGGCGAAGGCGGATGGGTCGGCGGGAGCTTCCGCCACGCTGCCCCGGTTCGCGACGCCTTCTTCCGCCAGCACGAACCCCGCCGATGTCCGCAACCGCGCAAGCCGCGCCGGCGCATCATCCGGCTCCAGCGGCAGGACCGCGCAGCCGGCTTTCAGGATGGCGATGACACCGGCGATCAGATCAGGCCCGCGCGCAAGGGCAAGTCCCACCGCGTCGCCCGGCCTCGCCCCCCGCGCGCGCAGGGCCTGCGCCCACTGCGCCGCGCGGGCGTCCAGCTCGCCATAGGTGAGCCCAGCCCGGCCATCGGACACCGCCGGGGCGTCCGGCGTCAACCCGACCTGACGCTCGAACAGGGCCACGAAGCCCTCGGCCGGGGCGACGGCACGCCCTTTCCCTTCCGCCATCAGCCGCGCCAGCAAGGCACGCTTCTGGGCGGCGGAAAGGCCGGTGCCGGCCCCGGCGGGGCCATCGTCCCGGGCGATGCTCATGACGCCTGTCTCATGGTGCGTTGTCGACGCCCTCGTCCATCATCTCGCGCAGCAGGGCATCCACCTCGGCATCGCTGAGGTTCTCGATCTGCTGGAGCGTCAGCGCCAGCGCATCGGGGCCGTCGGGCGCGGCGGCGAGGGGCAGCTGCGACACCGGCAGGTCGGGGGCTTCCACCATGGCCGCGAGCACCGCCGCGAACTGGCGCTCCAGTTGCGCGATGCTGGCGGCGTCGAACAGGTCGGCATTGTAGATGAAGGAGGTGGAGAGGCCCTGGTCGGTCTCCCAGACATGCACCTCGAGATCAAAGCGCACGGTGCCATTGTCGAGGTCCCAGACCGGTCCGATCTTGAGGTCCCGCGCGTCGAGATCGGGCTTCGGCACGCCGCGCTGGAGCACGAGGATCACGTCGCAGAGGGGATTACGGCCGCTCTGGCGCTCGGGCTTCAGCTCCTCCACCAGCTTCTCGAACGGCACCTCCTGATGGGCGAGGCCGCCGCGCACCGTCTCCGCCTCGCGGGCGAGGGCCGCGCGCACGGTGGGGTCACCGGAAAGATCGCCGCGGAACACCACCATGTTGGCGAAGAAGCCGATGAGGCCCTCGATCTCCGGCCGGTCGCGATTGGCCACCAGCGAGCCGACGACGATATCCTGCGCCTCGGTGAGGCGATGCAGCAGGATGCGGAAGCCGGCCAGAAGGGTGGCGAACAGGCCCGCCCCGGCGCTGCGGCCGAGCGCCTTCAGGCCGTCCGCCAGCTCCTTCGGCAGCATCACGGTGAAGGCGCCGCCCCGGTGCATGACGGCGCCGGTGCGCGGCCGGTCGGTGGGCAGGTCCAGCACCGGCAAAGGCGCCGCGAGCTGCCCGCGCCAATAGTCGAGGTCCGCCGCGAGGCGCGGCCCGCCGAGCCAGTCCCGCTGCCACACGGCAAAGTCGGTGTATTGCACCGGCAGCTCCGGCAGCGGCGAGGCCTCGCCCCGGGAAAAGGCGCGGTAGAGCGCCCCCAGCTCCTGGATGAACACCACCGCCGACCAGCCGTCCGTGACGATATGGTGGATGGCGACGATGGCCCGCTGCAGCTCGGCGCCCAGCTTCAGCACCGTGAGCTTGAACAGCGGCCCTTCGGCGAGGTCGAAGGTGCGGCGGGATTCGCCGTCCACCCACCGCGCCATCTCGCGCGTGCGCTCCGCCTCGGGCAGGCCGGAAAGGTCCACCCACTCCAGCGGCAGCGGAAGATCATCGCAGATGCGCTGCACCGGCTCGCCGTCCACCACCGGGAAGCGGGTGCGCAGCGCGCCGTGCCGGCGGACGATTTCCGCCACAGCGCGGGCGAAGGCGTCGGGCTCGAACGGGCCTTCCAGGAACAGGGAGAAGGTGACCGTGTAGAACGCCGACCCCGGATCGAGCCGCGACAGGAACCACAGGCGCTGCTGCGCGAACGACAGCGGCGCCTCGGCAAGGCGAAGCGGCACGATGCCGGCGGTTGGCGCCGCGCCTTCCCCCGATGCCGGCGCGATCTTGCCGGCGGCCACCGCCACCAGCTGGGCGAGGCTGCCGGCCTCCATCATCTCCGCCACCGGCAGGTCGATCTCCAGCTCGGTGCGGATGCGGTTGCGCAGCTGGATGCTGACGAGGGAATCCAGCCCCAGCTCCTGCAGCGGCTGGGTCTCGGAGAGCACCTCCCCGCCCTCCAGCCGCAGCAGGCGGCCGACGACGCCGCGCAGGTAATCCAGGAGCAGGCCGTCGCGGCGGGCGGCATCGGCGCTGCGCAGGGCGGTGCGCAAAGCGGCGAAGGTCTCGGCGGCGGCGGCCGCCTGCTCAAGCTCCCGCTCCACATGGGCGAGCACCGAGAGGCGGCGCGGCAGGCCCTCGAAATAGAGCCGCCAGTCGAACGGGGCGACGCCCACCTCGGCGGCGCCCTCCCGCAGCAGTTGGCCGAGAAGGGAGAGCCCCTTCGCCGGCGGAATGCTGCCGCCATAAGCAAGGTTCGCGGCCACCGCCCCGCCGGCGGTCATGCCGGTGTCCTGCCAGCCGCCCCAGTTGATGGCAAGGGCCGGCAGGCCCTTGGCGCGGCGGGCGTGGGCCAGCCGGTCGAGGAAGGCGTTTGCGGCAGCGTAATTGGCCTGCCCCGGCGCGCCCAGCACCGAGCCGAGCGAGGAGAACAGCACGAACAGGTCCAGCGGCCGGTGCGCCGTGGCCCGGTGCAAAGCGTAGGCGCCGCGCACCTTGGCGGCGAACACGCTTGAAAGCCGCGCCGGATCGAGCGCGGTGAGAACGCCGTCATCCAGCACCCCGGCGGCATGGATGACGCCGCGCAGCGCCGGCATGCCGGCATCCACGGCGGCGAGCACGCGAGCCAGCGCGGCCTCGTCCCCCACGTCGGCGGCGAACACCTCCACCCGCGCGCCGGCGGCGCGCAGCGCCGCGATGGCGGCCTCGGCCTCCCGGTCCGGCGGGCGGCGGCCCACCAGGGCAAGACTGCGGGCGCCGCGCTCCACCATCCAGCCCGCCACCAGCCGGCCGATGCCGCCGAAGGCGCCGGTGACGAGATAGGTGGCGTCGGCGGCGAAATCGCCCCGCCGCGCGCCGGCGGCGGGGGTGGCCAGCACCAGCTTGCCGATGTGCCGCGCCTTCTGCATGGATGCCATGGCGTCGAGCGCGTCCTCCACCCCGTAGACGGTGGTGACGGGCCGGCCCAGCGCGCCGCTCGACATGAGCTCCAGCGCCTCGGCGAGCAGGGAGCGCACCAGCTCGGGCTCCTCCACGGCGGTGATGTCGAAATTGACGATGGAATAGGCGATGTCGCCCCGCGCCGCGCGGGCCTCGTCCACGCTCCAGATGTCGCGCTTGCCGATCTCCACGAAATGCCCGCCCGGCGTCACCACCGAGAGGCTGGCGGGGATGGCTTCGCCCCCCAGGCTGTTGAGCACGATGTCGACGCCGCGCCCGCCGGTCAGCCGCATGATCTCGTCGGCGAAGGCGGTGTCGCGCGAGTTCATGATGTGGGTGACGCCGAGCGAGCGCAGGAAATCGTGCTTGTGGGGGCTGGCGGTGGCGAAGATCTCGGCGCCCACCATCTGGGCGATGCGGATGGCGGCGATGCCCACGCCCCCCGAGGCGGAATGGATCAGCACCCTGTCCCCCGCCTTGATGCGGGCGAGGTGGTGAAGCCCATACCAGGTGGTGAGATAGACGATGGGCAGGCCCGCCGCCTCCACCACCCCCATGCCCTGCGGCACCTTGAAGACCACCGCCGCCGGCAAGGTGACGTGGCTGGCGAAGGTGCCGAAATGCATGGCGACCACCTCGTCGCCCGGCGCAAGGCCGGTGACCCCCGGCCCCACCCGCAGCACCCGCCCGGAGCATTCGCCGCCGAACGGGCCGGCCTCGCCGGGATAAAGGCCCATGGCGTTGAGCACGTCGCGGAAGTTGAGGCCCATGCCCAGGACTTCCAGCTCCACCTCCCCCGCCTGCGGACGGCGGCGGGCATGGGGCACCACCAGGAGCCGGTCGAGGCCGCCCTCGGGCGTCCGGTCGATGCGATAGGGGGTGTCGGGGATGTCCAGCCGGCTCCGCGCCGCCGTGCTGTCATGGCGCTTCAGCCGCGCCACGAAGCGGGTGCCGGCGCGATAGGCCACCTGCTGCTCGCCATCTGAGCCGGTGAGTTCGGCGGCGATCTGTGCGGCCTCGTCCGCCGCAGCTTCGGGGCCAAGGTCGAGGACGGTTGCAGGCAGGTCCGGATATTCGTGCCACACGGTGCGCACCAGGCCCCAGAGCGGGGCGGCGGCAAGTCCCTCTTCGGCCGGCGCCTCGGCCGGCACAACGCCGCCCTGGGCGCCGCGGGTGAGCACGAACAGCGCAAGGTCGCGGGTGCGGCCGGCGGCGATCATGGCCTGGACGAGGCCCAGAAGGTCCGCGCCGGCGCGCTCCGCCGCATCGGCGACGCCGGCCTCGCCCGTGTCCGGCGCGCCCAGATCCAGGGCCCGCAGGTCCAGCGCCCTCAGGTCCAGCGCCCTCAAGTCCACAAGGCCGGCGAGGGCGCCCTCGGCGAGGAGGTCCGGCAGGCGGGTGACCTCATCGCCAGGCAGGAGCAGCGCGGACCAGCCCAACGCCTCCAGCCGCGCGGCGATGGCGCCCGCGAGCCCGTCGCCGCCCACGAGGAGCCACGGCCCCGCCCCCGGTCCCGCGACGGCGGAGGGCGTTTCGGCCGGCTCCCAGGCGAGGTCGTAGAGCCAGGTGTCGATGGCGCCGGCCTCCTGCGGCAGCACCACGTCGCGGGTGACGCGGCGCGATTTCAGGCCCACCGCCTCCGCCGCCATCGCGCCATGCGCATCGAACAGGCGCAGCGTGGAGACGTGGTCCGCCACGCCCGCGCCTTCCCCTTCCGCGCCATGCAGGCGGGAATGGCTGAAGATGTCGCCCGGCACGCGGCCGCGCACCGTGAGGCGGTCGAGGCTGACCGGCAGATAGGTGTCGCGATCGTCCATGGCGCCGAACGCGGCGCCCAGCGCCTGGAAGCAGGCGTCCATCAACGCCGGATGCAGGCGATAGGTGTCGCTCCCGTCCCGCGCCGCATCGGGGAGCACGATATGGGCCAGCGTCTCGCCTTCCCCGGCGGCGAGGTCGGCGATGCCGCGGAAGGCGGGGCCGTAGGCCAGCCCGCGCTTGAGGTAGTTTTCATAGACCGACGCCACCGGCACCGGCGCGTCGCAGCGGCGGCGGGCGGCGTCCAGCGTCTCGTCGTCGGCGGGCAGGTCGGCGTCGTCCGCCGCCGGCTTCACGGTGCCGGAACAATGGAGCGTCCACTCTTCCCCCGCCGCATCGCCGCTGAAGATCTCGAAGGCATAGGCCTTTGCAGCAGCGGGCACGAACACCGCCTGCACGATGCGCTCGCCCGCGTCCGGCAGGGTCATCACCTGCTTGAAGGCAATGTCCTCCAGCGTCAGCTCGTCGGTGGCGAACAGGTGGGCGCCACCGGCCAGCGCCATCTCCAGATAGCCGGTGGCCGGCAGCACCACCGCATCGAACACCCGATGGTCGGTGAGAAAGGCGGGATCGGTGGCGTTCAGCGCCGCCTCGAACCGCACCTCCCGGGTGCCGGCCTGCCGCAGCCGCTGGCCCAGCAGCGGATGGTCGGCGCCGGTGGCGACGCCGCGCACCTTGCCGCCGGCAGACCCTCCGACGCGGGGCTCCGCCCAGAAGCTGCGGCGCTGGAAGGCATAGCCCGGCAGCCACACCCGGCGCCGCGCATAGTCCGCGTCGAAGCCGGCCCAGTCGATCTCCACGCCGGCCACATGGAGCCGGCCGAGGCTGTCGAGCATGGTGCGCCAGTCGGTGCCGGGCCGGCGCAGGCTCGCCAGCCACTGCCGCCCGTCGGCATCCGGCGCCCCATCCAGCGTCTCGCGGCCCAGCGCACACAGAACGGGGCGCGGCCCGATCTCCACGAACAGGCTTATGCCCCGCGCAGCGGCGGCGCTGATGCCGTCGAGGAAGCGCACCGGCGCCAGCACGTGGCGGCACCAATAGTCGGCGCTCGCCAGCGCCGTGGTCTCCAGCCGGCCGGTGAGGTTGGAGAGGATGGGGATGTCCGGCGCGCCATAGGCCACGCTCTCCGCCAGCGCGCGGAACGCCGCCATCATGGGCTGCATCAAAGGCGAGTGAAACGCGTGGGACGTGGTGAGCGCCCGCGCCTTCACGCCCTTCGCCTCGAAGCCGGCGGCGATGGCCTCCACCGCCGCCCGGCGGCCGGAAATCACCGTGCTGCGCGGGGCGTTGACGGCGGCGATGGAGACATCGGCGGCATAGGGCGCCACCACCGCCGCCACCTCGGCCTCGGCGGCGAAAAGGGTCATCATCACCCCATCGCGGGGCAGCGCCTGCATGAGGCGGCCACGGGCGGCGATGAGCTTCAGGCCCTCCTCCAGCGTGAACACGCCGGCAAGCGTCGCGGCGGCATATTCGCCGACGCTGTGGCCCAGCATCACCGAGGGCTTCACGCCCCATGAACGCCACAGGTCCCCCAGCGCATAGCCAAGGCTGAACAAAGCCGGCTGGGTGTAGATGGTCTCGTCGATCAGCCCTTCGTCGCCGGCTGCGGGAAACAGCACGCTGAGCAGCGGCCGGTCCATGTGCGGGCGGAGGATGGCGTCGCACCGATCCAGCGTGCGGCGGAAGCGCGGCGAGGCCTCGTAGAGCGCGCGGCCCATGCCGGCATATTGCGAGCCCTGGCCGGAGAACAGGAAGGCGACCTCGGGCGCCGCGCCCGCCGCCTCGCCCGACCCCTCCCTGGAGGTGCCATCGGCGAAGGCGGCGAGTTGCGCGGCCAGATCCTCCGCCGCGCGCGCCGTCACCGCCAGCCGATGCGGGAAATGCCGCCGGGCGGTGGCGGCGGTGAAGGCGATATCGCCCAATGGCCCGGCGCCCGCCTCCGCCACGGCCCCGGCATAGGACCGCGCCAGATCGCGCAGGGCGGAAACGCTGCGGGCGGAGAGGACGAGGAGATGCTCGGGCCGCTCCACCTGCGGCACCACCGTTGGCACGGCGGGAGCCTGCTCCAGCACCATGTGCACATTGGTGCCGCCCATGCCGAAGGAATTCACCCCGGCGCGGCGGGGATGGCTTTCCACCGGCCATGGCGTCAGGGCATCCACCACCCGGAACGGGGTGGCGGGAAAGTCGATCTCGGGATTGGGCGTCTCGAAATTCAGGCTCGGCGGGATCACGCCGTGCTTCACCGCCAGCGCCGCCTTGATGAGGCCGGTGATGCCCGCCGCCGATTCCAGATGGCCCACATTGGTCTTCACCGAGCCGATGCCGCACTTGTCCGCGCGCCGCGCCCCCGAGCCATAGGCACGGGTGAGCGCCCGCACCTCTATGGGATCGCCCAGAGGCGTGCCGGTGCCGTGGGCCTCCACATAGGAGATGGTATCGGGCGAAACGCCCGCCTGCGCCAGCGCGGTGGCGATGACGCGGGCCTGCCCGTCCACGCTGGGGGCGGAGAAGCCCACCTTGTGGTCGCCGTCATTGTTGACGCCCCAGCCGCGGATCACCGCGTGGATCGGATCGCCATCGGCCACCGCATCCTCCAGCCGCTTCAGCGCCACCACGCCCACGCCGCTGCCGAAGATGGTGCCCCGCGCCTTGGCGTCGAACGCCCGGCAGTGGCCGTCCGGCGACAGGATGCTGCCGTCCTCGAACAGGTAGCCGCTTTTCAGCGGCAGCTTCACCGTGACCCCGCCCGCCAGCGCCACATCCGCCTGCAAATTCAAGAGACTGTCGCAGGCCATGGCGACGGCGGTGAGCGAGGTGGAGCAGGCGGTCTGCACGCTCACGCTCGGGCCCCTCAGGCCCAGCTTGTAGGAGACGCGGGTGGCGAGATAATCCTTGTCGTTGCCCAGCACGGTCTCAAGGCTGCCCACCGAGCCGATCTCGGCGCGCAGGTGCAGCAGGCCGTAGGTGGAGAAGCTGGCGCCGCCGAACACCGCGATCTCGCCGGCAAAGCGCTCGGGCACGATGCCGGCGTCTTCCAGCGCCAGCCACGCATGCTCCAGGAACAGGCGCTGCTGCGGGTCCATCAGCTCCGCCTCGCGGGGGCTGATGCCGAAGAAGGCGGCGTCGAACAGGTCGATGGCGTCGAGATAGGAGCCGGCCTTCACATAATTGGGCTGGCGCAGCACGGCGGCGGGAATGCCCGCCTCCAGAAGCTCCTCATCGGTGAAGCGGGTGATGCACTCGCGGCCCTCCACCAGCGCGCGCCAGAAGGCGGCGATGTCGCCGCTGCCGGGAAACCGCCCGCTCATGCCGATGATGGCGATGCCGTCCGAGGACGCATCTACGGGCGCGTTGAGGGCCGCGTTGCTCATGATGCCGCTTCCGCTTCTGTCGATGTGTCGGCGCCGCGCCGACGGGCGAGCCGTCTCGCGCGGTCCTGCTTCGCGCGTTCGACGCGCGCGACGATGTGGTCGGTCTCAAGCTCCGCCGCGCCGCCGTCGAGGAACAGGGCGAGGCGGCGGATGGAGGGGTTCTGGAACAGGTCCACCAGCGGGAAGGTGCGCTCCAGCTGCTCCTGCAGCCGGCGGTGGATCTGCACCAGATGCACCGAATTGGCGCCGAGGTCGAAGAAGTTGCTGTCGAGCCCCAGCGCCGGCAGCTGCAGCACCGCCTCCACCACCTGCGCGATGGTCTTCTCCACGTCGGTGGAGGGAGCTGCGCCCGCATCCGCCACGGGCAGGACGGCATCGGGGGATGGGAGAGCGTCGCGGTCCACCTTGCCGTTGGCGCTCAAGGGCAGGGCATCGAGCAGGATGATGCTCGACGGCAGCATGTAGTCGGGCAATTTGCGGCGCAGGTAGGTGCGCAGCGCGTCCACGGGGCTCGCCTGCTGCGGCACCTCCTCGGGAGACCAGCTTTCCAGCTGGGCCGCGCTGATGCCGCCGCCGGCGAAGCTGTGCAACACCACGTCCGCGTCATCGAGCCCGAGCAGGGCCCGCGCCGGCCCTTCCGCGAGGAAGCCCAGCGGGCACAGGCCGAGCTTGTGCTCCGGCGCGGCGGCGGAGAGCAGCTGACCCATATAGCCGGCTTCCAGCAGGCAGAAGTCGCGCCACAGCGGGCCGTAGAGAGGCTCCACCGCCGCCCGCCGCCCCACCAGCACGAGGGAGAAGGCCGAGGCCTCCACCAAAGGCCGGTTGGGGCCGGGATAGAGCCCGGTCATCTGCGCACCCGGCCCCACCGCGACGAGGCGATGGCGGCTCGGGTCGTAATAATAGGCCCCGCCCGCAAGGCCGGCGACGCGGCCTTCCTTCGCCACCACATAGGCCTGCACCGGATAGAGGCTGCCGGCCGAGGGATAGCGGAACTTGGGCAGCGGCGCGCCCTCCATGGGCAGTTCCTGCAACGCCCCCAGCAGCGCGCCGAGGCGCTCCATGGTGACGTCCTCGCCCTCGAAATGGCGGAAGCTCTGGCGTGCCAGCCACGCCGCGCGGCGCGCGGCATCGAAGCTGCCACCGGGTAGCGGAACGGTTTCCGCGTCGGGCCCCGCCGGGCGCAGGCCATGGCGGTCGAGCTTGAAGGCGACCCGCGCGATGGGGTCGGCAAGCACGTTGTCCGTGCTCAGGTCCCCGCCCGGTTCCTCCTCCGCCTCGGCCTGCGGCTTGAGCACCACATAGGCCACCAGCCGGCGATGGCCGAGCCCATCCGCCGGCGCCGCCGCCACCGCGTGCTCCACGCTCGGATGCTGCGCCAGAACGGCCTCGATCTCGCCCAGCTCGATGCGGTGGCCGTTCACCTTGATCTGGGTGTCGCGCCGGCCGAGGAACTCGATGTTCCCGTCCGGGAGGAAACGCCCGTAATCGCCGGTGCGGTAGAGCCGCTCGCCGGTGCGGGGATGGCGGATGAAGGCGGCGCGCGTCTTCTCCTCGTCCTTCCAATAGCCGTCCGCAAGGCCGGTGCCGCCGATGTAAAGCTCGCCTGGCACATAGTCCGGGGCGGGCTCCATGAGGGCGTTCAGGATATGGGCAGTCTGGTTGGCGAACGGCTTGCCGTAGGGAATGGAGCGCCACGCCGGGTCCACCGCGCCGATGGGATAGACCACCGCATTGATGGAGGTTTCCGTCGCCCCGCCCTGGCCGTGGAGCGCGATGGCGGGGTCGAAGGCGCGGATGCGGTCCGGCAGGGACACCGGGATCCAGTCGCCGCTCATGACCACGCAGCGCAGGGACGCGGGCCACAGGTCGCGGCGCGGCTCCAGCGCCTCCACCATCATCTGCATCAGCACCGGCACCGACTGCCACACGGTTACGTTGTGGCGGCGGGCGATATCCGCCCAGTGCCCGGGATCGCGCAGCCGGTCGGCGTCCGGCAGCACGATGGCGCCCCCGGCGGAGAGCGGGCAGAACATGTCGAACACCGAGAGATCGAAGCCCAGCGCCGAGAGGCCGAGTGTGCGGTCGTGGGGCGTGAAGCCGTAGCGGCGGGTGAAGTCGGCGATGGAATTGGCGATGGCCCGCTGGCGGATCATCACCCCCTTCGGCACCCCGGTGGAGCCCGAGGTGAAGAGCACATAAGCGAGGTCGTCGAGGCCGAGCGGACCGGGATCGGCACTCTCGCCGCCCGTTCCCTCCAGCAGGTCCACGGCGATGCGCGCGATGCCGTCGGGCCAGTCCAGCGCCCCATCCACGGCGGACTGGGAGAGGGCGGTGGTGACATCGCAATGGTTCAAGAGATACGCCCGGCGCTCGCTCGGCAGGTCGGGATCCACCGGCAGGTAGGCGGCCCCCGCCATGAGGATGCCGAGCACGGCGGCCACCTGCTCCCAGTCCTTGCGCATCACCACCGCGACGAGGCTGCCCGGCCCGTTGCCCCGCGCCCGCAGCAGGCCGGCGATCTCCACTGCGCGCCGGTGCAATTCGCCATAGGTCACGGCGCGGCGGCTGGTGAGGATGGCCACGGCTTCGGGATGAGCGGCGGCGTGGGCGCGGAAGGCGTCTTCCAGCCGGTGCGGCGGGAAATCCTCATGGGTCCGGTTGATTGCGGCGCGGCGGGCGATCTGGGCGGCGGGGGCAAGGCTGCCCTGCGCTTCACTCCAGGCGCTGTCGGACGTGGCGAGGCGTTCCACCAGATCGCCGTGGGCCGTGGCAAAATCATCCAGCAGGCCCGGCGGGAAGATGGCCTCCACCGCGTCCCAGTTGAGCACCAGCGATCCGTTCCACTCCATCACCTGATGGTCGAGCCAGACCTGCGGGGTCTGCGACACGCTCTCCACCACCTCGCCGAAGCGCTGGGCCTTCTGGCCGGCGGGGTCGATGTCGAGGGCGCTGGTGAACACCACCGGCATCAGCGCCGAGACGCCGCTGCGGCGGCGCTGCGCCAGCACGCGCAGCACGTCGATGCCGCTGATATAGCGGTGCTCCAGATCGTCCCACAGCCGGGCCTGCAGCGCCCGCGCCCGCTCCAGGAACGAGGCCGGCTGGCTGTGGTCCACCTCCAGCAAGGTGAGGGTGGTGAAGTCGCCCATCAGGCCGGTCACGTCGGGGTGCAGCGGCAGGCGGTTGAAGGTGGTGAGGTTCAAGGTGAAGCGCGGGCTTGCGCTCCAATTGCCCAGCGCCTGCGCATAGGCAGCGATCAGCACCAGCGAGGGCGTCAGCCCGGCCTTGGCGGCGCGCTCCTTCAGCGCTGCCCACAGGGCGGGGGGGAGCCGGCGGGAGCGGCGCACGAAATGGGGCTTGTCCAGTGCGGCCGCCGCCGCCCGGTCCACCGGCAATTCCGGCGCCGGCGGCAGGGTGTCCAGCCGGTCGAACCAGTAGCGCCGCGCGGCCTGATAGAGGGCGCCCCGGTGCAGGTCGCGCTCGGCCAGCACATAGTCGCGGAAGCCGATGGAAAGCGGCGGGCGGGTGTCCGCGTCCGCCTCGTAACTCCGGCGCCATTCGTCGAACAGCAGGAACAGGCTGGCGGCGTCCGCGATCAGGGCATCCACGCCCACATGCAGGCGCACCCTGCCGCCGTCCATGAGGGTGGCGCGGATCTGGAACAGGGGCCAGCGGTCGGCGGGCAGGGTCTGCCCGCTCATGGCCGCGCGCACCGCCGCAAGATGACGCTCCACCTCACCGGCGGGACGGCCGCGCATGTCCTCGAAGGCGATGGGATAATACGGCACGTCCGCCAGCACCTGCTGGCGCGCCTCGCTGAGGATGACGGCGCGCAGCATGTCGTGGCGCTTCACCAGCCGGTTCCAGGCCGCCTCGATCCGCTTGAGGTCCCAGCCGACCTGCTCCAGCTCCAGATAGATCTGGGTCGCCGCCTGCCCCAGCTCGAAGGTAGCGGTGCGCCCCATCCAGTAGGCTTCCTGGATGGGGGTGAGCGGGAACGGCTCATGCCATGCGGCGGGGTCGGGCGTCAGCTGCGGCAGGCCGGCGACGGCCTCCGCAGCGCCCTCCGCCGCCGGCTCGGCCTCGATGCGCGCGGCGAGCCGCGCCACCGTAGGCGCCTCGAACAAGGCGCGCAGGGGCAGGGCCACGTTGAAGCAGGCGCGCAGCTGCGCCATCAGCAGGGTCGCCAGAAGCGAATGCCCGCCGATGCGGAAGAAATCGTCGTTTATGCCCACGGCCTCGCGATGCAGCACCTCGGCCCACAAGGCCGCAAGGCGCCGCTCGGTCTCGGTGCGCGGGGCGGCGG
>NZ_JAIVFN010000012.1 GCF_030015065.1 Xanthobacter autotrophicus
GGCTTCTCGGGCTGGGTGAGGGGCTCGGGCTCCACCTTGTGGCCGCGGAACACGTCGGCGTCCGCGAAGATGCCTTCCTCCAGCTGGCGCTCGAGGCGGGCGCGGTCGCGCTGGCGCACATCGGCGATGCGCGCGGCCGCCGCGGTCTGCGGCACGCCTAGCGCCTCCAGGGTACGGGCGCCGAAGGACAGGGCCGATTCGACGGTCTCGCGCAGCTCGAAATCCACGCCGAGGCGCAGCAGCTCCATGGAGTGCACGCGATCGAAGCTGCGCACGAACAGGCGCACATTGGGGATGGAGGCGCGCACGATCTCGACGATGCGGTTGGCGTCCTCCTTGTTGTCCACGCAGACGCAGATGACCTCCATGGTCTCCGCCCCGGCGGCACGCAGCACGTCGAGCCGGGTGCCGTCGCCATAATAGATGTGCACGCCGAACCGCCCGGCGCTCTGGATCATCTCCACGTCCTTGTCGATGATCGTGACGCTCACGTCCTGCGCCAGGAGACACTGGGAGACGATCTGGCCGAAACGGCCGAAGCCGATCACCAGTACCGAGCCGTCCGCATCGGCGAAGTCGTCGGCCGGCGGCTCCGTCTCCGGGCGGGCGAAGCGGGGCAGCAGGCGCGACAAGGCGGCGAACAGCAGCGGCCCGAGAATCATGGTGAGTGCGGCGAGGGCGATCAGCAGGTCCGCCTGCTCGGATTTCAGGATGCCGGTGCCGAGGCCGAGCGGGAACAGCACGAACGCGAATTCGCCCGCCGACATGAGCGCGATGGCCGCGCGCATCGAATCCTGGGCGGCGATGTTGTCGGCCCGGAACACGAGATAGACGATCAGCGACTTGACCACCGCCACCGCCAGCGTGCCCACCAAGAGGCTCGGGATATGGCCGAGCACCACGTCGATGTTGAGCGACATGCCGATGCTCATGAAGAACACGGCGAGCAGCAGGCCGCGGAAGGCGTCCACATTGGCCTCGATCTCGTGGCGGAAGGTGCTTTCCGACAGGAGCAGGCCGGCAAGGAAGGCCCCGAGCGCGGCCGACAGGCCCGCTGCCTCCATGAGCCCCGCGGCGCCCATCACCACGAGCAGGGCGGCCGCCGTCATCGCCTCGCGCGCGCCGGAGCGGGCCAAGACGCGGAACAGCGGATTGAGCAGGTAGCGCCCCGACACCACGATGATGGCGATGGCCGCCACCGCGATCAGGGCCGCGAGCAGCGTGGCCTTGGGATCGCGGGCGACCTCGGCCTCGCCGCCCGGCGCCATCAGGGGCACCAGCGCGAGCAGGGGCACCACCGCGATGTCCTGGAACAGCAGGATGGAGAAGGTGCGCTGGCCGTAGGGGGAGGCAAGGTCGCCGCGCTCTCCAAGGAGCTGGAGCGCGATGGCGGTGCCGGAGACCGACAGGGCGAGCCCGCTCACCACCGCGGCGGCGACGCCGAAGCCGAGGCCGAAATAGGCCAGCAGCGCGAAGGCGAGGGCGGTGAGGATCAGCTGCGCCGTGCCGAGGCCGAAGATGTACTGGCCCATGGACAGGAGATTGGAGGGCTTCAGCTCCAGTCCGACCAGGAACAGCAGCATGACCACGCCGAGCTCGGCGACGGTGGAGACGACGGCCGGGTCCGCCACATTGAAGCCCACCGGGCCGATGGCGATGCCGACCAGCAGATAGCCGACCACCGGAGAAAAACCGAGGCGCTTGGCGATGGGAACGGAGATGACGGCCGCGGCGAGGAAGGCGAGCGCCGCGCCGAAGAGTGCGTGTTCATCCCCGTGCATCCACCTCTCCCCGCCGGCCCCCGACGCCACAGGCCCGGACCTCCTTCAGGCCGTCCGGGCGACGCGCATGCTGCTACCGCACTCCGCTTGAGGTTTGTGGGCAGCAAGCATGTCCAAACCATGCCCATGCTGCGGCGCAGCAGGGGCTGTGGGCAAGTCCGGGAATCACGCGCCCCTGCGTGAAAGCCGGACCGGCTCCGTCTTCAGCGCAGCGTGTCGAAGCCGGGGCCGAAACCGTTGAGGCTGAGCGGGACGCCGATGCCCTCTTCCGGCGTCTGGAAGATGATGAAGGTCGCAAGCTTGCCGGCCTTGAGGCGGGCGACGAGCGCGTCGTCCATCACCACCTCGGCCACGCAGCCATTGGGCAGGCAGCGCACGAATCCGGCGCGGCCCACGTCCTGCTCGTCGATCTTCAGGCCGAGCCCCGCCGGCAGCAGCACGCCGAGGGGCGCCAGCACGCGCAGCAGGCGGCTTTTCTGGTCCGCCGTTTTCAGCACGATGACGGTGAGGCCCACGTTCGGGCGGTCCTCCGCCTGCACCGACTGGAGCAGCACGCATTGCTCGCTCTGGGCGCCGGGCGGTGTGTCGCAGCGGATCTGCCATTCGCCGTGCACCGATTTCACCACGCCCTGCGCGGCCGCGGGCTGTGCTGTGCCGAGCGCTGCTGCGACCAGCGCGCCGAACAGGAGAAGCAGCGCGCTGATCCTCGTCCCGGACCGGGCCCTCGCGGCACGGCCCGAAAGGAAGAGGTGGCGGGCGGGGAACGACACGACCATCGCAAGCTCCGGCAGGGACCCGGCGGGCGCCAGGCAAACCTGCCTTATCTGATTTAGTGAACCAATGCCTTAATGGCCTAGCCATCCTGTCAACAATGCGGCGGCGGCATGGCGCTTGCGCATGGCGGGGGGATTCTCCCCGGAGCCCGCCTCGGCGCCGGTCCATGTCCTGTCAGGCCGGTATCGGCGGGTAGGCTGCGCGCGCCATTTTGTCTCTATTCCCTAGCGGCATGCCGCGTCTGGCGGTCACGCGCGGCCAAGGCTGCGGCGCGGCCGGGCAAGGCGGTGCAAGGGCCGGTCCCGGACCCGCCGGGAGAGCCGACTCCGAAGGCTGACATGCATCGACTTATTGTCGCACCGAGGGCCAGGCTTGGGCGATTGCAAGGCGCACCCAATTATGTTTGATGAACCCTAGGGAGAGTGGCTGCCTTAAAAATCAGTGCACTTGCCAGCGGTCTCCGCCGGATGGGTAGCTCACTTCAACAAGTGGTCCGGGCGGCGCTCCGCTGAGCGTGCAGGGCGGGCCCAGCAAGACGGCGGTTCGATCTGCGTTGTTCGATCCGCCGGCCAGGGAGAGCCGTTGAAGATGATGTCGTTCCTTCGCTCCGCTGCCCTTGCCGTGGGCACGTGCGCCGCGAGCCTGTTCGCGAGCGCCGCCTGCGCCGAGACCGGCCAGCCATCCCCGTGGCAGATCAACCTCCAGGGCGCCGCCACGCCGGTGATGGAGCAGATCCACAATTTCAACGGGCTGCTGCTCGCCATCATCACCTCGATCGTGCTGTTCGTCCTCGTGCTGCTCGCCATCGTGGTGGTTCGCTTCAACGAGCGGGCCAATCCGGTACCGTCCAAGACCAGCCACAACACGCTCATCGAGGTGGCGTGGACCGTCATTCCGGTGCTGATCCTCGTGCTCATCGCCATCCCGTCGTTCCGGCTGCTGCACCTCGAGCTGAACATCCCCAAGCCGGACCTGACGGTGAAGGTCACGGGGCACCAGTGGTACTGGTCCTACGAATATCCCGACAACGGTGCCTTCGGCTTCGATTCCTACCTCGTCGCCGAGAAGGACCTGAAGCCGGGACAGCCGCGCCTGCTCGCCGTGGACAACGAGGTGGTGGTGCCGATCAACAAGATCGTGCGCATCCAGGTCACCTCCGCGGACGTGATCCACTCCTTCGCCATGCCGTCCTTCGGCGTGAAGATCGACGCCAATCCCGGACGCCTGAACGAGAGCTGGTTCAAGGTGACCCGCGAGGGCATCTATTATGGCCAGTGCTCCGAGCTCTGCGGCCGTGACCACGCCTTCATGCCGATCGCGGTGCGCGCGGTGAGCGAGGCCGATTTCGCGGCCTGGGTCGCCCAGGCGAAGGCGAAGTTCGCGTCTGCCGCCGATGCCGCCGGCAAGATGGCCGACGCCGGAGAGGCGGCCCGCGCTCCGGCGCGCTGAGCGTTGCGCCGGCGCCCGGCGCCGGCGCCCCAAGGGATTGCGCCGCCGGTCGAGGCCGGGGGCGGGAGCAGCAAGCAGCGGTGCGGCGAGACGGGCGCCGGCGCCGGAAGGACAAGGATAGCGGGAATGGCCACCGAGGCAGTCACCCATACCCACGACGATCACGCCGATCACGACGCGCACATCCCCACGGGCTGGAAGCGCTGGGTCTTCTCGACCAATCACAAGGACATCGGGATCATGTACCTGATCTTCGCCATCGTGGCGGGGATCGTGGGCGGCATCCTGTCCATCGCCATCCGGATGGAGCTGCAGCACCCCGGCCTGCAGATCTTCTCCGATCCGCAGGCGTTCAACGTCTTCACCACCGGCCACGGCCTCATCATGATCTTCTTCATGGTGATGCCCGCCCTTATCGGCGGCTACGGCAACTATTTCGCCCCGCTGATGATCGGCGCGCCGGACACGGCCTTCCCGCGGATCAACAACATCGCCTTCTGGCTGCTGCCGCCGTCCTTCATCCTGGCGCTGTCGTCGCTGTTCGTGGAAGGCGCGGCCGGCTCCAACGGCTTCGGCGGCGGCTGGACCATCTATCCCCCGCTCTCGTCCAAGCTCGGCCATCCCGGCCCGGCCATGGACCTTTTGATCTTCTCGCTGCACATCGCCGGCGCCTCCTCGCTGCTGGGCGCCATCAACCTGATCACCACCATCTTCAACATGCGCGCGCCGGGCATGACGCTGCACAAGATGCCGCTGTTCGCCTGGTCGCAGCTCATCACCGGCTTCCTGCTGCTACTGTCGCTGCCGGTGCTGGCCGGTGCCATCACCATGCTGCTGACCGACCGCAATTTCGGGACCACCTTCTTCGACCCGGCCGGCGGCGGCGACCCGATCCTGTTCCAGCATCTGTTCTGGTTCTTCGGGCACCCGGAGGTGTATATCCTGATCCTGCCGGGGTTCGGCCTCGTCTCCCACATCATCTCCACTTTCGCGCGCAAGCCCATCTTCGGCTATCTCGGCATGGCCTATGCCATGGTCGCCATCGGCGTGGTGGGCTTCGTGGTGTGGGCGCACCATATGTACACGGTGGGCCTGTCCAGCGGCACGCAGTCCTACTTCGTGGCCGCGACCATGATCATCGCGGTGCCCACGGGCGTGAAGATCTTCTCCTGGATCGCCACCATGTGGGGCGGCTCCATCCAGTTCCGCACGCCCATGCTGTGGGCCATCGGCTTCATCTTCCTGTTCACGGTGGGTGGGGTGACGGGCGTGGTGCTGTCGAATGCCGGTATCGACCGTTCGCTGCATGACACCTATTACGTGGTGGCCCACTTCCATTACGTGTTGTCCCTCGGCGCCGTGTTCGCCATCTTCGCCGGCTGGTACTACTGGTTCCCCAAGATGAGCGGCTACATGATCCCGGAATTCTGGGGCAAGCTGCACTTCTGGGTCACTTTCGTCGGCGTCAACCTGATCTTCTTCCCGCAGCATTTCCTCGGCCTCGCCGGCATGCCGCGCCGCTATGCCGACTATCCGGACGCGTTCGCGGGCTGGAACTTCGTTTCTTCCATCGGCTCCTACATTTCGGGCGTCGCGGTGCTGATCTTCCTGACCGGAACGGCGCTCGCCTTTATCCGCAAGGAAAGGGCCGGGGACAATCCGTGGGGTCCGGGCGCCACCACGCTGGAATGGACCCTCTCCTCGCCGCCGCCCTTCCACCAGTTCGAGGTGCTGCCGCGCATCAAGTGATGACCGGTCGCAACGGCCACGAAACGGAAGCCGCGGGCGACCGCGGCTTCTTCCGCCTTCCGGATCGGGGGCACTGCGCCTTGAGGCATCGTGCGGGTGACGGGTGTCCGGGGGCGAGAGTTCGAGACATTTGGTTCAAGCCGCCCGCAGAGGCGCGCGGGTCCACCCCAGCAGTTCGGCCAGGGCAATGGATCCAGGGAGCGAACACGGGTTTGAGGGAGTTCGGGGATGCGTGACGAACGGGCGAGCCTGACCACTTCCGAGCCGTACGCCTTTGCGGCGACCGGCGAGGGGCTGGCTTCGCCGCGCGACTATTTCGAGCTGCTGAAGCCGCGTGTGATGTCGCTCGTCATCTTCACCGCGTTGGTGGGCCTGGTGCGGTCGCCGGCCGACGTGCATCCCGTCATCGCCTTCACCGCGCTCCTGTGCATCGCCGTCGGCGCGGGTGCGGCCGGGGCGCTCAACATGTGGTGGGATGCGGACATCGACGCCGTCATGACCCGCACCAGCAAGCGGCCGGTGCCGTCCGGGCGGGTCAGCGCGCAGGAAGCGCTGGCGTTCGGTCTCACTCTTTCGGCCTTCTCGGTGGGGGTGCTGGGCCTCCTGGTCAACGCGCTCGCGGGCGCGCTTCTGGCCTTCACCATCTTCTTCTACGTGGTGATCTACACCATGTGGCTGAAGCGCTCGACGCCGCAGAACATCGTGATCGGCGGGGCCGCGGGTGCCTTTCCGCCGCTGGTGGCCTGGGCCGCCGCGTCGGGCACCGTCTCGCTCGAGCCAGTTCTGCTCTTCGCCATCATCTTCTTCTGGACGCCGCCCCATTTCTGGGCGCTCGCCCTCTATCGGGCGGACGACTATGCCCGGGCCGGAGTGCCCATGCTGCCGGTGACGGCAGGCCCGGACGAGACCCGTCTCCAGATCCTGCTCTACACCCTTTTCCTGGTGCCGCTGGCCGCGAGTCCGGCCGTGCTTGGCTATGCGGGCCTGTCCTATGGCGCCGTCGCGATCCTGGCCGGCGCATGGATGATCCATCTCGCCTGGCGCGTGTTCCGGCGCCGCGAGGGCGAGCCGGCGGTGAAGGCGGCGAAGAGCCTTTTCGGCTTTTCCATCGTCTATTTGTTCGCCCTGTTCGCGACCCTTCTCGGCGAGGCGGTGGTCGGCGGGCTGATGCGATGAGCGGGAACAAGAAGACGCCCCGCCCCTCGAACGAGGACGGCGTGATCCTGACGCCGGAACAGGTGCGGCGGCGGCGGGCGCGCAACATCGCGATCGCGTCCGTGCTCGGGTTCCTGGCGATCCTGTTTTACGTGGTGACCATCGTGAAGCTGGGGCCCAATGTGTTGAACCGGCCCCTGTGAGGCGACGGGGAGGGGATTTCGGACGCGAGGCGTGAAGGCGCGAGGAAGGGATCGGAGGCGATCCGCACGGCGAGGGTGAAAGATGGACGCGGGCAAGGCTGAGCGCACAGCGGGCGAAGGACGCGGCAGGGACCGCGCCGGGCGCCGTCACCTCGTGGTGGCGTCGGCCTGTGTCGCCTTCATCGCCGCCATGGTCGGCGTCACCTACGCCTCCGTGCCGCTCTATGCCATGTTCTGCGCCCTCACGGGTTTCGGCGGTGCCACGCGGGTGGGATCGGCGCCCGCCACGCCCATCGATCGCGAGATCACCATTCGCTTTGACGCCAATGTGGCGCCGGGCCTGCCCTGGGCTTTCGCTCCGGTGGAGCGTGAGATGACGGTGAAGGTGGGGGCCACCAGCCTCGCCCACTACACTGCGGCGAACCGCTCGGGGGGCGAGACCCACGCCAACGCCACGTACAATGTCTCCCCGCCGCAGGCCGGGGCGTATTTCGTGAAGTTGCAGTGCTTCTGCTTCGAGGAGCAGACGCTGACGCCCAACGAGAAGCTGGAAATGCCGGTCGTCTTTTATGTGGACCCCGCCATCGAGCAGGATCCGGACCTGAAGAGGCTCGGCAGCATCACATTGTCCTACACCTTCTTCCCGGCCAAGGCGCCGGACAAGCCGGTGGCGCGGGCGAACGGGGCGGAGGCGGAGCGCAAGCCGCTCTAGAGACCGGATCGGCGTTCACCGCTCCGGGGAGAGATATCCGACACGGGCGGCCCTGCCGGGCCGTCCCGAAAAACAGGGTCACGCGCCGGGACTTCGGCGGGGCCTTTCGAGACAGGGGAAGGGAGGCCGACCGCGATGGCCGAGGCACACGTCAAGAAGCACGATTACCACGTCGTCGATCCGAGCCCCTGGCCGATCATCGGCTCCGTCTCGGCGCTCATCCTCACCGCCGGCGCGGTGGTCTGGATGCATGGCGGCACCGCACTCATCATGTCGGTGGGCTTCCTGGGCGTCCTGTACACCATGTTCGGCTGGTGGCGGGACATGGTCCATGAGAGCCGCGCCGGCCTCCACACCCGGGTCGTGGTGCTGGGCCTGCGTTACGGTATGATCCTGTTCATCGCCTCCGAGGTGATGTTCTTCGTCGCCTGGTTCTGGGCCTTCTTCGATGCGTCCCTGTTCACCGCAGAGGCCATCAACTACCAGCGGCTGGAGTTCACCGGCGGCGTGTGGCCGCCCAAGGGCATCGAGGCGCTGGATCCGTGGCACCTGCCGCTGCTCAACACGCTGATCCTGCTCACCTCCGGCACCACCGTCACCTGGGCTCACCATGCCCTCGTGCATGGCGACCGGCAGGGCCTCAAATGGGGCCTGTGGTGCACCGTGGCCCTCGGCGTGTTGTTTTCGGCGCTCCAGGCCTACGAATATGCCCACGCCCATTTCGCCTTCGCGGGCAACATCTATGGCGCCACCTTCTTCATGGCGACCGGCTTCCACGGCTTCCACGTGATCGTCGGCACCATCTTCCTGGCGGTGTGCCTGCTGCGTGCCTACCAGGGTGATTTCACCCCGCAGAAGCACTTCGGTTTCGAAGCCGCGGCTTGGTACTGGCACTTCGTGGACGTGGTGTGGCTGTTCCTGTTCACGTTCATCTATGTGTGGGCGTCGGGCGGTTCCGCCGGTCATTGATCGCGACGGATGGGCGGGGTGGCTCCGGCCGTCCCGCCCCCATCCTCGGCTGCCGCGTGCGGCCCTTTGGAGCCCGACCATGCCGCTGGATCCCTATTTCGCGCCGATCTCCCCCTGGTCGGCTGGCCTTGGCTGCCGCTGCCCCCGCTGCGGGCGTGGGCCGCTCTTCAAGGGTTTCCTGGATCTGGCCCCCTCCTGCACGGCCTGCGGGCTTGATTACGCGTTCGCCGATTCCGGCGACGGGCCGGCGGTCTTCGTCATCCTGATCGCCGGCTTCATCGTGGTTGCGCTGGCCTTCTGGGTCGAAGTGTCGTTCGAGCCGCCGCTCTGGGTCCATGCCTTGCTCTGGGTCCCCGCCATCCTGGTGGTCACCCTCGGCCTGCTGCGCCCCTTCAAGGGGGTGATGGTGGCGCTCCAGTACCGCAACAAGGCCGCCGAAGGGCGGCTCGATTCCCATACGCCGTGAGCCATCCGACGGACGATGCGGCGCGGCGTGAAGCTCTGCCGGCCCGCGGACTGCTGCTGCCGGCACTTGCCGCATTGGCCGCGTTTCTCATTCTCGTGGGGCTCGGCACCTGGCAGCTGGAGCGGCGTGCCTGGAAGGAAGACCTGCTCGCGCGCGTCGAGGCACGGGTTCATGCCGCTCCCGAGCCGGTTCCCCCTTCCGCTGCATGGCCACATCTGACCCGCGAGGCGGACGAGTATCGCCGCGTGCGTGCGCGAGGCACCTTCGACCATGCTCGGGAGACCCTCGTCTATACGGTGCGGGGCGAGGATGCCGCAGGCCCGCTCAAGGGACAGGGCTTCCTGGTGGTGACGCCGCTTCTGCGCCCGGACGGGCCGCCGCTGCTTGTCAATCGCGGCTTCGTGCCCCTCGGCCTGCGTGATGCGGCCACCCGCGTGGCGGGGCAAGTGAGCGGCGAGGTGGAGGTGGTGGGCCTGCTGCGCTTCCCGGAGGAGGCAAGCTGGTTCGTTCCGGCCAACGATCCGGCCCGGGACAGCTTCTACCGCATGGATCCCGTCGGGATCGCCGCGGCCCGTGGCCTCGCCGCCGCGCCCTTCATCATCGACCAGGAGGCGGGCGCGGTGCCGGGACATCTGCCGGCAGGCGGCGGCACGCGCCTCGCCTTCCCCAACCGCCACCTTGAATACGCGCTCACCTGGTACGGCCTTGCGGCGGCGCTGGTGGCCGTCGCCGCAGCGTTCCTGTGGACGCGGCGGGGTCGGCGGCCAGGCTGACAGGCCGCGGGGCTGCAGCTTAGCCAGGCTGCGGGAGAAGCGTGGCGGATTTGCAACGCCCTTTCCGGTACTGCCGGGAAGCTCTTGACGCAACAGGCCGTTAGCCATCTTCTCTTGGTTAGTGCGGCCGGGGCCGCCCTGTTCGGAATTTGCAAATGGCTCGGCCGCAGGATGGCCGCGGTTTCAGCCAGAGGTCATCCATGCATCGGTCGCTGCGTTTCGCTCTTCTCGCCGTGGTGCTTTCGGCGGGCGGGCTCGTTCCCGCCAAGGCGGCCGACCTGTTCTCGCCGCCGCCGGCAGCTCCCGTCGCGCCCTCCGTGCAGGAAGACTGGTACCTGACCATCGGCGCCTCGGGCCAGCTGGAACCGGACTATCCCGGCGCGGACGGCTACACCGTGCGGCCCGGCCTGATCTTCTCGATCCGCAAGGCGAGCCAGCTGAACGTTTTTCGCAGCGTGGACGACAATCCCTCCATCGCCCTGTTCGATACCGGCAATTTCCGCATTGGCGCGGTTGGGCGGCTGGACTGGGGGCGCAACCAGGATGATTCCTACCGCCTGACCGGCCTCGGCGACCTGGACATGTCGGTGGAGGCGGGTGGCTTCGCCGAATGGTACGTGACCGACTGGCTGCGCACCCGCGCCGAGCTGCGCTACGGCTTCGGCGGCTTCGAGGGCGTGCGCGGCATGTTGGGCGCGGATGTCATCCTGCCTTATGGCCAGTGGCGTTTCGCCGTCGGGCCGCGGCTCACCTATGGCGGCGCCGGCTATATGGAGAGCTATTTCGGGGTCACGCCGCTGCAGTCGGCGCTGGCGACCGCGCTGGGTAATCCGCTGCCGGTGTACAATGCCGGCGCGGGCTTCGATCTCGTGGGCGCCACGGCGCAGCTCACCTACAATTTCCGCAACGGCTTCGAAGCCGGCGTCTACGGTACCTATGGCCGTCTGCTGGGCGATGCCTCGTCCTCGCCGCTCACGTCCGATGCCAACCAGTTCATGGCCGGCGTCTCGCTGAGCTACACCTTCAACATTGGCCGCGCCTGGTGGTGATCGGGCAACGCGTGCTCTAGAAGGCCGGCGTCGGCGCGAAGAGGCAGAGGGTGCGGCCCTCGCGCTTGCCCTGCACCGAGCAGCGGTGGAACTTGCCGTCCGGGCTCTCGGGCACCGCGTGGCGCGGGAAATATTCGCCCGTCGCCTTGATGAAGTAGCCTTGGCCCGCGAACTCCACGTCTTCCGGCCCGATCTCGTAGCAATCCTGCCCCGAGCAGCAATAGGCGGGATACCATTCGTGGGAGCGGGCGAGGCGGGGCGAAACCGCCGCCGCCGACAGGCACAAGGCGAGGCCGAGGGCACGCCGCGTGGCGCGGCCGGGGAGTCTCCCCAAGGTAGGTGTCGTCGGATACGACCTCGGATACGCCATGCGTGACGGCTCCGTTTCGCCCGAGGCCGGGAGCGGCCGGCCCGGGTACATTACGAGCCGTTCAGGATGACGCAAGCAGCGGAAAGCGCAAAGGATTTTCGGGCGGACCCGGATGCCGTCAGGGCAGGTGCAGGGTCGGTTGAGGCGCGTGCGCCGCGCCGGAGCGTTGCGGCCGGACGATTCCGGCCGCCGCTGCGACATGACGTCCACATCGCCGCGCCGGCCAGCCGGCAGCGGGCACGGCGCCGCCTCCTGCGATGACGGGCTCAGACGTGGATCAATCCACGTCCTCCACGCTGTCCGGGCCGCCGCCATAGGCGCGCTGGGCCAGGGCCGCCTGCATGAAGGGGTCGAGGTCGCCGTCCAGCACCTCCTGCGGGGTGCCGGAGGTGACGCCGGTGCGCAGGTCTTTCACCAGCTGGTAGGGCTGGAGCACGTAGGAGCGGATCTGGTGGCCCCAGCCGATATCGGTCTTCGCCGCCTGCTCGGCCGCCGCCTCGGCCTCGCGCTTCTTCAGCTCCAGGTCGTAGAGCTTGGCACGCAGCATGTTCCAGGCGGTGGCGCGGTTCTTGTGCTGGGAGCGGTCGCCCTCGCTCACCACGGCGATGCCGGTGGGGATGTGGGTGAGGCGCACCGCCGATTCCGTCTTGTTCACGTGCTGGCCGCCGGCGCCGCCGGAGCGCATGGTGTCCACCCGCACGTCGGCTTCCTTGATGTCCACCACGATGCGGTCGTCCACCACCGGATAGACGTCCACGGAGGCGAACGAGGTCTGGCGCCGCGCGTTGGAATCGAACGGCGAGATGCGCACCAGGCGATGCACGCCGGCCTCGGTCTTCAGCCAGCCATAGGCGTTGTGGCCCTTCACCTGGATGGTGGCGGACTTCAGCCCGGCCTGCTCGCCCTGGGATTCGTCCATCAGCTCCACCTTGAAGCCGTGACGCTCGCACCAGCGGCGATACATGCGCAGCAGCATCTCGGCCCAGTCCTGGCTGTCGGTGCCACCGGCGCCGGCATGGACCTCGAGATAGGTGTCGTTGGAATCGGCCTCGCCCGAGAGCAGGGCCTCCAGCTCGCGCCGGGCCAACTCGCCCTTGAGGCCGTCGAGGGCCGCGGCGGCTTCCGTGATGACGCCCTCGTCGCCTTCCGCCTCGCCCAGCTCGATCAGTTCCACATTGTCGGCGAGATCCTGCGACACGCGGTCGATGGCACCGAGGCCGTCCTCCAGGGTGGTGCGCTCCTGCATGATCTTCTGCGCGCGGTCCGGGTCGTCCCAGAGGGTCGGGTCCTCGACCATGGCGTTCAGCTCGGCAAGACGCCGCCGCGAGCGGTCCACGTCGAGGTGGGACCGCAGCAGGTCCAGGGAGGCTCTGATCTCGTCGACCTTCGCGGCGAGTTCCGCGCGCATGGCTCATCTCACTCAGGCTGGATGCGGAGGGGCTCGGGTCGAAAAGACCCGTGCGGCCGGTCCGTCTCCATGTTTGCGGAAGGTCATGCACCGTTCGGCCGTGGGCGCGGCCGATCGATTGATGACCCGAGGGGCCGCGGAAAATAGCGGCGGGGCGGGCGAGTGTAAACGGAAGAGGCGGTGCGGCGCCGAAAACGGCTGCCTTGTCCCGGGGTTGAGCGCTCGTTCCCGGGACGGCGGTCGGAGCAGGCGGAGACTACGCGTCGCGCCACGGTGCCGCGATGATACGCGGTTGACCCTGCATCATCGCGCCCCTTCCGGGCGGCGATGGCGGAGGCGGCGCGCGCCGCCCCAGGGATGCCATCTCAGTAGAGGCCGCCACCCGTGCGCACGGTGCGGTCGGGCTCGGGCGCGGCACCGTCGGTGCCGGTATAGCCCACCACCGAATAGCTGTCGGGCGGGGCGGTGCCGGGCTTGAAGGCCTCGAGGATGGCATTGCCGTCGCCAGAGCCGGTCCTCTGGCCGCTCTTCCGGTCGATGCGGACCAGCTTGATGCCCGCCGGCACGCGGAACGGCAGGGCCGGGCGGTCGGCGATGGCGACCTTCATGAAGTCGCGCACGATGGGCGCCGAGATGAGGCCGCCGGTGGAGCCCTTGCCCATGGCCCGGGGCTTGTCGTAGCCGAGATAGACGCCCACCACGATTTCCGGCGTGAAGCCGATGAACCAGGCGTCCTTCTCGTCGTTGGTGGTGCCGGTCTTGCCGGCGATAGGCTTGCCCAGTTCCTTCAGCGCGGTGCCGGTGCCGCGCTGGACCACGCCTTCCATCATGGAGGTGATCTGGTAGGCGGTCATGGGGTCGAGCACCACCGGGCGGCGATCGACGAGGCTGGGCTCGGGCTGGTTGTCCCACTTGTCGGCCTCGCAGCCGCGGCATTCGCGCTCGTCGTGCTTGAAGATGGTGTGGCCGTAGCGGTCCTGGATACGGTCGATGAGCGAGGGCGTCACCTTGCGCCCGCCATTGGCGATCATGGCGTAGGCGCCGGTCATGCGCAGCAGCGTGGTCTCGCCGGAGCCCAGCGCCATGGCGAGATAGGGCGGCATGTCGTCATAGATGCCGAAGCGCTTGGCGTATTCGGCGACGATGGGCATGCCCACGTCGTTGGCGAGGCGCACGGTCATCACGTTGCGCGACTGCTCGAGGCCGAAGCGCAGGGTCTGCGGGCCGTAAAACTTGCCGGAATAGTTTTCCGGCCGCCAGGTCGCCTGGCCCTGCTGCTCCAGCTCGAAGGGGGCGTCCATGACGATGGTGGAGGGGGTATAGCCATTGTCCAGCGCCGCCGAATAGACGAACGGCTTGAACGAGGAGCCGGGCTGGCGCATGGCCTGGGTCGCGCGGTTGAACTGGCTCTCGTCGTAGGAGAAGCCGCCGGAGATGGCGAGCACGCGGCCGGTGGTGGGCTCCATGACCACCATGGCGCCCTCCACGCCCGGCAGCTGGCGCAGGCGCCATTGGCCCACGCGGTCGCCCAGCGGCTCCACATAGATCACGTCGCCGGGCTTCAGCACCTGCGGCAGGGGCCGGCGGGTCCATTTGGCGCCGTCCACGGGGATGAGGCCCACCTCGCGGTCGGTGGAGCGGGCGCCGGACTTGGTGCGCGGCGGCTGGAGGCCGATGCGCGCATTGTCCTTGTTCACGTCCAGCACGATGGCGAGGCGCCAGGGGATGTCGGTGAATTCCTTCACCTCGCCGAGCTTCACCCCCCAGTCCACGCCGCCGGAGAGGTCGATGTGGGTGACGGGCTTGCGCCAGCCGCGCTCCTCGTCATAGCGCACGAGGCCGTCGGTGAGGGTCTTCTTGGCCAGTACCTGGAGCTTGGGGTCCAGGGGCGTGCGCACCGAGAGGCCGCCCTCGTAGAGCTTGCGCTCGCCATAGCGCTCGTAGATCTGCCGGCGGACTTCCTCCGCGTAATATTCGGCGGCGAAGATCTGGGCACCGGAGGGACGGGGGGTCACGTCGAGGGGCGACTTCTTGGCGGCCTCGCCGTCAGCCTGGGAGACGAAGCCGTTCTCCACCATGCGGTCGATCACCCAGTTTCGGCGATCGACGGCGCGGGAGCGGTCGCGGAACGGATTGTAGGAGGAGGGCGCCTTCGGCAAAGCGGCGAGATAGGCCGCTTCCTGCACGTTCAGCTCGTCCACCGACTTGTCGAAATAGACCAGAGCGGCGGCGGCGATGCCGTAGGCGCCCATGCCGAGATAGATCTCGTTGAGATACAGTTCGAGGATGCGGTCCTTGGAATAGGTGCGCTCGATGCGCAGGGCGAGCAGCGCTTCCTTGACCTTGCGGTCGATGGACACCTCGTTGGTGAGCAGGAAGTTCTTGGCCACCTGCTGGGTGATGGTGGAGGCGCCCTGGGGCCGGACGTTCTTGCCGTAATTCTGGAAATAGAAGGCCGCGGCGCGGAAGATGCCTGTCGGGTCGATGCCGCCGTGCTCGTAGAAATTCTTGTCCTCGGCCGACAGGAAGGCCTCGATGACGGACTGCGGCACGGACTGGATGGGAATGTAGAGGCGGCGCTGCTTGGCGTATTCCGCCACCAGCGCGCCGTCGGCCGCGTGCACGCGGGTCATCACCGGCGGTTCGTAATTCTGCAGCTGGGAGTAGTCCGGCAGGTCCTGGGAGTACTTCCACACGAAATAGGTCGCGCCCGCGGCACCCGCGAGGAGGACCACCGTGGTGAGCGCGAACACGAACCCCAGAAACCTCAAGATCAACCGCATTTCGCCGGTTCCCTCCCACGGCGCCCCATCAGGCGCGGCACCGCATAGCGCGACTTCACTCCCGTGCGAAGGGCCCACAGTGCGGGGCTGGGGCCGGGAGCGCAACTTCCCTTTCACGTCCGCGCGAGTGGAATGCGCGGTTCCGCGCCGCACGTGAAGAGGATTCGCAGGTAAGACGCTATGCGGGGCAAACGTGGCCGCTTCGCGACGGGACGGCTGACGCCACCAAACGAAAACGCCTCCCGGAGGGCCGGGAGGCGTCGTATCGGGAGGTCAGAAGCCGGGCCTCAGCCGCCGAACAGCTTGCGCTGCCACCAGCCGGACCGCTTGCTGGCCGGGGTCTCCTCGACCGGGCCCGCCGCTGGCTCGGCGGCGGGCGCTTCGGCGGCTGCGGCCTCGGGAGCGGGCTGCGGCACGGTTTCGGACGGGGCGGAAGCCTCCGGCTCGGCCGGGACCGGCTGAAGCTCGGCCGGGGAGGCGGTCACGCCGGCGCCTGCCGGGGACGCCTCGGCGGCAGTGTCCGCCGTGAGGATCACCGGCGCCTTCTCGCGCACGGTGGAACGGCGGCGCGGCTTGGCCGGCGCGACGGCTTCCGGTTCGGCGGTCTTGGTCTCGGCGGCCTTGGTCTCGGGCGTTTCCACCACCACCACCGGCACCGGCGCCGGGGTGAAGAGGACGGGCACAGCCGGGATCTCCGCGGCGGCTTCCGGCGCCTCCGCTTCGGTCACCGGAATGCGCGCCTCGAAGGCGGGGGCCGCCTCGGCTTCGCCATCGCGGGCCTCGGCGAGGGCATCCGCCTCGTCGGCGTCTTCGGCGTCCTCACCGGGCTCGCCATCGGATTCGCCGGCGGCCAGCGTGGTCTCGCCCTCGCGCTCCCGGCGGTTGCGACGGCCGCCGCGACGGCCGCGACGACGGCGGCGGCGCTCGGCATTCTCTTCATCGGAGCGCTCGGCATCGGCGGCGCGCTCCTCCTCGGAGCGGTCATCGTCCTCGCCCTCGCCGTCCTCGCCCTCCTGGGCCTCGGCGGTGGCATCGTCCTCGTCGTCGCCCTCGCCTTCGGCGCCGGCCTCGCGGGTCTCCTCGCGGTCACCCCGGCGGCGGCGGCGGCGACGGCGGCGCTTGCGGTTGCCGTCGTCGGCGCGCTCCCCGTTCTCGCCTTCGGCCTCAGCCTCGGTTTCGGCAGCCTCCTCGACGATCTCCTCGTCCTCCTCCTCGGCATAGTCCTCGTCGAGCAGGATGGAATCGGGGTGCACCACGGAACTGGGGCGGGGCGCGGGCGCCGGCGGCACGGCCAGGTCGCCCTTTTCGATGATGAAGGGCTGGTGGCCGGTCACGCTCTCGTCGGCGGCGATGGAGAGGGTGACGGAGAAGCGATCCTCCAGCTCGCGCAGGTGGGCGCGCTTCTGGTTGAGCACGTAGAGCGCCACCTCGGTGCGGGTGCGGGCGATGAGGTTGTGCGTGGCCGCGCGCAGCAACTGCTCTTCCAGCGCGCGCAGCAGCTGGAGCGACACGGACGCCGCCGAGCGGACGTGGCCGGTGCCGCCGCAATGCGGGCACACCTCGATGGAGCTTTCCAGCACGCCGGTGCGGATGCGCTGGCGCGACATTTCCAGCAGGCCGAAATGGGAGATGCGGCCGATCTGGATGCGCGCCCGGTCGTTCTTCAGGCAGTCCTTGAGCTTGCGCTCCACCGCCCGGTTGTTGCGCTTCTCCTCCATGTCGATGAAGTCGACCACGATGAGGCCGGCCAGATCACGCAGGCGCAATTGGCGGGCGATCTCCTCGGCGGCTTCCACATTGGTCTTGAGCGCAGTGTCCTCGATATGGTGCTCGCGGGTGGCGCGGCCCGAGTTCACGTCGATGGAGACGAGAGCTTCCGTCGGATTGATGACGATGTAGCCGCCGCTCTTCAGCTGCACCACGGGGGAGAACATGGCGTCGAGCTGCTGCTCCACCCCGTAGCGGGCGTAGATGGGCTGCTGCTCGCGATAGGGCAGGACGCTTTTCGCATGGCTCGGCATGAGCATGCGCATGAAGTCCTTGGCCTCGCGATAGCCTTCCTCGCCGGCCACGTGAACTTCGTCGATGTCCTTGTTGTAGAGGTCGCGGATGGCCCGCTTGATCAGCGAACCCTCTTCATAGACGAGGCTCGGCGCGGCGGAGGACAGGGTCAGCTCGCGCACCGTCTCCCACAGCCGCAGGAGGTATTCGAAGTCGCGCTTGATCTCCACCTTGGTGCGGTTGGCTCCGGCGGTGCGCAGGATGATGCCCATCCCCTCCGGCACCTCCAGGTCCTGCACCACTTCCTTCAGGCGCTTGCGGTCCACGGTGTTGGTGATCTTGCGGGAGATGCCGCCGCCACGGGCGGTGTTGGGCATCAGGACGGAATAGCGGCCGGCCAGCGAGAGGTAGGTGGTGAGGGCGGCGCCCTTGTTGCCGCGCTCCTCCTTGACCACCTGCACCAGCATCACCTGGCGGCGGCGGATGACCTCCTGGATCTTGTAGGAACGGGCGCGGCGCTGCGGCGCGCGCTCGGGCACCTCCTCCATGGCGTCATCGTCGGCGCCGAGATGCTCGATCTCCTCTTCCTCGTCGATCTGGTCGACGTCCCCGTCGTCCTCGTCCTCATCCTCGTCGTCCTCGACGCGGCGGGCCTCGGCAGGGGTCTCCTCGATGTCGAGGATCGGCGCGGGGTGGCTTTCACCCTCGGCGGCTTCCCTGCGGCGGATGTCCTCGTCGTCGGCGCCATGCTGCTCCACCGGGGCCGGTAAGGGCGTGCCCATGGCGGCCTCGGCCTCGGCTTCCTCAAGCGCGGCAGTGGCTTCGGCCGCCTCGGCGGCGGAGAGCAGATCGGTCACGCTCTCGGGCGCGTGGTGCGTCTCGGGGGCGGGCTCGATCGCGACATCTTCCGGCTCGGCCGCGACGGGGGCCGCATCCGATTCGGCGGCAATGCCGGGAATGGTCTCGGGCGTCCCGGTTTCGGCCGTATCGCCGGAGGTGAGAGCAGTATCATATTCCGGTAAATCGCCCGTGAGCTCCGGCGCGGCCTCTGCCGCAGGTCCGGCGACGGTTCCGGCGTCCTCGGCCGGCTCGGCGCGCTCGCTCACGCTCTGTTCGGGGCTGGAACGGCGGGCGCGGCCGCGCTCGCGGCGGCGCTCCTTCAGCTCGGCCTCGTCGTCGGCGAGGCGGGCGGCGCGCTCCTCCTCCTCGATCAGAGCGAGACGGTCGGCCACGGGGATCTGGTAATAATCCGGATGGATCTCGCTGAAGGCGAGAAAGCCGTGGCGGTTGCCGCCATATTCGATGAAGGCGGCCTGGAGCGAGGGCTCCACGCGCGTCACCTTCGCCAGATAGATGTTGCCCCGCAGCTGCTTGCGGGACGCCGACTCATAGTCGAACTCTTCGACCCTGTTCCCGCGCACGACCACGACCCGGGTCTCCTCCGGGTGGGTCGCATCGATGAGCATCTTGTTGGCCATGGAATTCTCTCTTCACGGCGCCGCGGGCATAGGTCCGCGACAGCCGCCCGGGCGCGCCCCCATCGGGGTCGCCCAGGCCGCTCGGGCGCCGGATGTGATGACGTGAGGATGATGAGGAGGAGCGGGCGCGCCGGGTCGTGTCGCTACGACCCTCGACGTCGGGGCACACGGGGGCGCGCATAACGCGCCTGTCGTGCGGAGAAAAATCCATGCCCTCGGCTACCCGTTCCTCGATGAAGGGTTCCAGACCGGATGAAAGGCGGGCGCCTTGTTCCGGCCACGGTACACGTTCGCCCGATTCCCCAGATCGTCCCTTGCGGCTCTTCGACTGAGGCGGCCGGTGGGGCTGACGCATCGAGCGCCGGTGGGGGCGCTCACCGCGGGGCTCCACGTTCAAGTGGTCGAGCCGCCAGCGGCAATGGAGGTGTTCCTTGACTTCCGGGCATCCGGCGCGCTCAGCGGCCCGCCCGGGATCGAAGAAATACCACCTGCGGCAGCCGCGGCAACCGGGGCCGAAGGGCCTGTTCCGGAACGCGAACTGTGTACGACGACATTCTTACCCGCCCGACTTCCCGCTTGGCAAGGTTTATGCGTCCACTTCCTCGCTCCGGCAGGCTATAACGCTTCGTCAACGGAGCGTTTACGGGCACGGCCTTAAGGCTGCCCTCCTTGGATGGCCCGATCCTGCGATCGCGCGAAGATGGGATGCCCATGGAGCTGCGCCCGGACCTGAGCCCCCGATGCTCCCGTGCTCCGGCGCCTGCCGGGACAAGGCGCCGCAGCCTTTTGCCCGCAACCGGTCCCGGCGCCTGCGCCATGGGGCACGCCCTTGCGGTCGTCTCGGCCCTGGCTTTGGCACTGGCCTGCGCCGGGTCCGCCATGGCCGGGGAGGGGGTGCGCGCGGCGGTCATGTCGGCCGAGGTGAAATCCGCCGGGACCATGCCCGCGGAAGCCCCGCCCGCCGACACCAGGTCCGCCGTGGCCACCGATGCGCGGCTCGCCGGCGACGCCCAGCGCACGCGCCTCGTCCTCGACCTCGACCGGTCGGTGGAGTTCCACGCCTTCACCCTGGCCGAGCCCTACCGGGTGATCCTCGATCTGCCGGACGTTGCCTTCGCGCTCAAGCCCGAATCGAACCAGCTGAAGCGCGGTCTCGTCTCGGCCTATCGCTTCGGCGTGTTCGCGCCGGGCAAGGCGCGCATGGTGCTGGAGGTGACCGCCCCCGTGGCTATCGACAAGGCCTTCGTGCTCGATCCGGTGGATGACCAGCCCGCCCGCCTTGTGGTGGACCTGGTGAAGACCGATCCGGATACCTTCGCCCGCACTGCGGCGAAGGCGGCGGCCCAGCGCACCGCGCCGCCGGCGACGCCCATCGTGCCGCCCGAGATCGGGGATGCGCGCCCCGTGGTGGTGCTCGACCCCGGCCATGGCGGCATCGATTCGGGCACGTCGGGCTATTCCGCCTTCGTGGAGAAGACTCTGGTGCTGGAGACCGCGCTCGCCGTGCGCGACCTGCTGGAACGCTCCGGCGCCTATCGCGTCGTCATGACGCGCTCCACCGACACCTTCGTGCCGCTGGGCGAGCGGGTGCGCATCGCCCGTGCCCACCGCGCCGACCTGTTCCTGTCCTTCCACGCCGACGCGCTCGCCCGCGGCGACGGGCAGGCCCGCGGCGCCAGCGTCTACACCCGGTCCGAGACCGCGAGCGACGCGGATGCCGCCCACCTCGCCGAGAAGGAGAACAAGGCGGACCTCATCGCCGGCGTGGACCTCTCCGACGAGAGCGACGAGGTGGCCGGCATCCTGGTGGACCTCGCCCAGCGGGAGACGCGCAACTTCTCCGCGCTGCTGGCCCGCTCGCTGGTGGGCAGCATGAAGGGCACGGTGCGGTTCCACCGCGCGCCGCTGAAATCCGCCGGCTTCCGCGTGCTGCGCGCCCACGACGTGCCCTCCGTGCTGCTGGAGGTGGGCTACATGTCCAGCAAGGAGGACCTGAAGCTGCTCACCTCGCCGGAGGGGCGCACCCGCATCGCCGAAAAGGTGGTGGAGGGCATCGACCAGTTCTTCGCCCAGAAGGCCGCCGGCCTCCACGCCGCCGCCGACCCGCCCGCAGGCGCGCCGCGCTGATACGGATCGCGATCCGCGCTCAGGCGCCGGGCCTGCGCGCGCCGTCCCCGGTGACGACGCGGCGGCCCTCCTCGGCCTTGTAATAGAACTGGCTCGCCACCAGCCAGCCCTTGAGCGGGCGCAGCGGGGGTATGCAGGTGAGGAGCAGCAGGGGCACGGTGGTCACGAGGTGCACCCAGTATGGCGCCTCATAGGCCACCTCCAGCCAGATGGCGAACACCACCGCCGGCACGCAGGCGAAGCACATGACGAAGAAGGCGGGCCCGTCCGCCGGATCGGCGAAGGAATAGTTGAGGCCGCACACCTCGCAGGCCGGCGCGATGGTGAGGAAGCCGTTGAAGAGATGCCCCTCCCCGCAGCGCGGGCAGCGGCCCCGGATCCCGGTGCTCAGTGGCGAGAGGGGCGGCCAGATTCGCGAGTCCGGCGTGCGATCGTCCATGATGTCTCCTTGCCCCGCGCCGGACGTAGGAGGTCGACCCCCCACCCGCAAGCGACAATGCTGTCGCAGGGGCAGGCCGCGCGAGGAGAGTGGGCTGAGCGCACGAGATCGCCGCAGGCGCTTCTCGATCCGAACGCTGCGACAGGAATAGGGCCTGCTGCGCAGGGCCTTGCACGGGATCCCGGCGCGACGCTCCGGCAGCGCCGGCGCGAGGCCGGAAACGGGGCGGGGGTGACAGGCGACGGCCCGGCGGCTATTGCGCTTCATGGGACCAACGGCAGGAGCGGCGCGAAAGGGCATGGACATCGTCTTCGTCGGCGCCGGTCTTGCCAATTGCCTCATCGCCGCGCGCCTCGCCGCGCAGCGTCCCGGCCTCGACATGCTGCTGCTGGAAGCCGGCGAGAGCGTGGGCGGCAATCACAGCTGGTCCTGCCACGACAGCGATCTCGACGGACCCCAGCGCGCCTTCCTCGCGCCCTTCACCAGCTATCGCTGGGCCGGGCACCAGGTCCATTTCCCCGCGTTTTCCCGCAGCCTGAAGGGCGGCTACGCCACCATTTCCTCCGAGCGCCTCGCCGAGGTGATGAACGAGCGCCTGTGCGCCTCCATCCGCACCGGCGCCCGCGTCGCCCATCTGGCGGCCGACCATGTGGTGCTCGACAGCGGTGAGCGCATAGCCGCCCGCGCGGTGGTGGACGGGCGGGGACCCGTCACCTCGCGCCACCTCGACCTCGGCTTCCAGAAATTCCTCGGGCAGGAGCTGCGCCTCGCCCGGCCCCACGGCCTGACCCGTCCCGTCATCATGGATGCGCGGGTGCAGCAGGTGGATGGCTACCGCTTTGTCTATGTGCTGCCGCTCGACGACGACACGGTGCTGGTGGAAGACACCTATTATGCCGACGGTCCGGACTTGCCCGCCGAGGCCCTGCGCGACCGCATCGCGGCCTATGCCGGAGCGCAGGGCTGGACGCTGGATTATGTGGTGCGGGAGGAGGAGGGCATCCTGCCCATCGCGCTCGGCGGCGACATTGACGCCTTCCTCGCCGAGACCCCGGCCGGCGTCGCGCCGGTGGGGCTGCGGGCGGGCCTGTTCCACCCCACCACCGGCTATTCCCTGCCCGACGCGATGGCGCTGGCCGACACGGTGAGCGCGCTCGCCGACCTCTCCGGCCCCGCGCTGTCGGCGGCCGTGCGCGCCCATGCGGCGACGGCGTGGAACGGGCGCGGCTTCTTCCGCCTGCTCAACCGCATGCTGTTCCGCGCCGCCGATCCGGAGCGACGCTACGCCATCCTCCAGCGCTTCTACGGGCTGTCGGAAGACCTGATCGCCCACTTCTACGCCGACCGCCTGACCCTGGCCGACAAGGCCCGCATCCTTTCGGGCCGCCCGCCCGTATCGGTGTTCAGGGCGCTCTCCTGCCTTGCCGAGACGAAAGCCGCACCCGGTTCCCCATGATGCTCGATGCTATCAAGCCCTTCCGCCGTGCCGCCGTCATCGGGTCCGGCTTCGGCGGGCTCGCCCTCGCCATCCGCCTGCAGGCGGCGGGCGTACCCACCACCGTGTTCGAGCAGCGGGACAAGCCCGGCGGACGCGCCTATGTTTATGAGCAGGACGGCTTCACCTTCGATGGCGGTCCCACCGTCATCACCGATCCCACCTGTCTCGAAGAGGTGTTCGAGGCCGCCGGGCGCAGGCTCGAAGACTATGTGGAGCTGATGCCGGTCTCGCCCTTCTACCGGCTGTTGTGGCCGGACGGGCGGCAGTTCGACTATGTGAACGACCAGGCGTCCCTGGACGCCCAGATTGCCACCTTCGATCCGGCCGACGTGGAAGGCTATCGCCGCTTCCTCGCCTATTCGCAGGCGGTGTTCGAGGAAGGCTATCTCAAGCTCGGCGCGGTGCCCTTCCTCAACTTCTCCAGCATGATGAAGGCCGCGCCCAAGCTGGTGAAGCTGGAAGCCTGGCGCTCGGTCTATGCCATGGTCTCGCGCTTCATCCGCGACGAGCACCTGCGCGAGGCCTTCTCGTTCCATTCCCTGCTGGTGGGGGGCAATCCCTTCTCCACCTCGTCCATCTATGCCCTCATCCATGCGCTGGAGCGCAAATGGGGCGTGTTCTTCCCGCGCGGGGGAACCGGCGCGCTGGTGCGCGGCATGGTCAAGCTGTTCACCGACCTCGGCGGCGAGATCCGCCTGTCCTGCCCGGTGGACGAGATCGTGGTGGAGGGCCAGCGCGCCACCGCCGTGAAGCTCAAGAGCGGCGAGACATTGCCCTTCGACCTCGTCGCCTCCAATGCGGATGTGGTGCACACCTATCGCCACCTGCTGCGCGGGGCGGCGCGCGGGCGCTCGGAAGGGGCGCGGCTGGCGAAGACGCGCCATTCCATGTCCCTGTTCGTCACCTATTTCGGGGCGCGGCGCACCTGGGACCATCTCCAGCACCACACCGTGCTGTTCGGCCCGCGCTATCGCGGCCTGGTGGACGAGATCTTCAAGGGGCCGAACCTGCCCGACGATTTCTCGCTCTATCTCCACGCCCCCACCGTGACCGACAAGTCGCTGGCGCCGGAGGGCTGCACCGCCTTCTACGTGCTCTCCCCGGTGCCGCACCTGGGCAAGGCCGAGATCGACTGGGAGGTGGAAGGCCCGCACTATCGCGACCGCATCCTCGCCCATCTGGAGGAGCGGCTGCTGCCGGGGCTGCGCGATAGCCTCGTCACCTCGCGCATCCTCACCCCGTTCGGCTTCCGCGACGAGCTTTCCGCCCATCTGGGCTCGGCCTTCTCGGTGGAGCCCATCCTCACCCAGTCGGCGTGGTTCCGGCCGCACAACCGGGATGCCAAGATCGCCAATCTCTATTTCGCCGGCGCCGGCACCCATCCGGGGGCGGGCGTGCCGGGGGTGGTGGGCTCGGCCAAGGCCACGGCGGGCCTCATCCTCGCCGATCTGGGCGTGACGCCCAAATGAACGCCCCCGCACCCGACGTCCTCGGCGCCAGCGCGGAGGCCATAAACAAGGGCTCCAAGAGCTTCGCCGTCGCCGCGCGCCTGTTCGGCCCGCGCATGCGGGAAGACGCGGTGATGCTCTACGCCTGGTGCCGCCATTGCGACGACGTGGTGGATGGGCAGGAACTGGGGCACGGCCGGGTTTCCAGCGACGCCTCGCCCGCCGAGCGGCTGGACGGCCTCTATGAGGAGACGCGCAACGCCTATCGCGGCAAGCCCTCCGCCCACCCGGCCTTCGCCGCCTTCGCCGAGGTGGTGAAGCGCAACGACATTCCCGAGCGCTACCCGCTCCAGTTGCTGGAGGGCTTCCGCATGGACGTGGAAGGCCGGCGCTACGACAGCCTCGATGACACGCTGACCTATTGCTACCACGTGGCCGGCGTGGTGGGCGTGATGATGGCCCTCATCATGGGCGCGCGGGACGCGGTGGTGCTGGACCGGGCGAGCGACCTCGGCCTCGGCTTCCAACTCACCAACATCGCCCGCGACGTGATGGAGGATGCCGCCATCGGCCGCATCTACCTGCCCGCTTCCTTCCTCGTCGAGGCCGGCGTGCCGGAGGCCGCCATCGCCGCGCCGGAGCATCGCGCGGCGGTGGCCGGCGTGGTGGCGCGGCTGCTCGACGTGGCCGAGCCCTATTACGATCAGGCCCTCATCGGCATGGCCGCCCTGCCGTTCCGCGCGGCGGCGGCGGTGGGCGCGGCGCGCGGCGTCTACCGCGCCATCGGCGTCGAGGTGCGCAGGCGCGGGCCGAGGGCGTGGGACGCCCGCGTCTCCACCTCCACGGCCCAGAAGGCCGGCTTTCTCGCGGGCGGCCTCGCGCAGGCCCTCGCCACGCGGTTCCAGGGCGCGCCGCCGCCCCGTCCCGCGCATCTGTGGACGCGGCCGGCATGACTCATTTCGCTGTCGTCGCCCCGCCGCTGCCGGGGCATTACAATCCCCTTCTCGTGCTCGCCCGCGAACTCGGCGCGCGGGGCCATCGCGTCACCTTCGTGCACATGGCCGATGCCGCCCGCCTCGTCGCCGGCAAGGGCGCGGAGTTCGCGGCGGTGGGGGAGAAGGACTACCCCGCCGGCGCGCTCGACGCCTATGTGGCGCGCCTCGCCGCGCCCACGGGCCTGTTCGGCCTCATAGGCACGCTGAAGGCCACGGCGGCGCAGACCGACATGCTGTGCCGCGACCTGCCGGGCGTGCTGAAAGCCATCGGCGCGGAGGCGGTGATCGCCGACCAGACCGAGGCGGCGGGAACCCTCGTGGCGCGCCACCTCAGGCTGCCGGTGGTCTCCACCGCCACCGCTTTGCTGCTGAACCGCGAGATCGGCGTACCGCCGCCCTTCGTGCCCTGGCGCTACGATCCGAGCGAGCAGGGCCTCGTCTGGAACAAGGGCGGCTATCAGATCACCGACCTGCTCATGCGGCCCATGCGCCGGGTGCTGGAGCGGCACGGCGCTACGTTCGGGCTCGATCCGTTCGCGGACGGGGGCTTCTCGCCGCTGCTGACGGTGGCGCAGATGCCGAAGGGGCTCGACTTCCCCCGCAAGGAACTGCCCGCGACCTTCCACTACGGCTCGCCCTGGCGCGACGGCGTGGCTGTGCCGCGCCCCGGCGCGCCGCTGCCGGAGGTGGCGGGCATGCCGCTGCTGTTCTGCTCGCTCGGCACGTTGCAGGGCGGGCGGGCCGACCTGTTCCAGAAGGTGGCGTTCGCGGCGCGGGACGTGGGCGCGCGGCTTCTCATCGCCCATGGCGGCCTGCTGTCCGAGGGCGAGGCGGCCGCGCTCTCGCAGCTTGCGGATGTCCAGGCCTTCGTGCCGCAGCAGGAGGTGTTGAAGCGCTGCGCCGCCGCCGTGCTCCATTGCGGCATGAACACGGTGCTGGATGCCCTCGCCGAAGGGGTGCCGCTGGTGGCCGTGCCCATCGCCTTCGAGCAGCCGGCCACTGCCGCGCGCCTTGCCTATGCCGGGGTGGCCGAGGTGGTGCCGGCGGGCCGCGCCAGCCGGATGCGGATTGCGGGCGCGCTCCGGTCCGTGCTGACAGTGCCCGATTATCGCCTTGCCGCCCGCCGCATCGCCGACGAGATGGCGGAAGGCGGCGGAGTGAAGCGGGCGGCCGACCTCATCGAGGAGGCGGTGGCCCGGCCGGCCCCGTGAGGCGGGTCCGTCCAACGCCGCCGACCCCCTTTCCCGCTTGCGGGGGGAGGGCTCCCCGGCGCGACCGGTCGCGCCGGCGCAGTTTCAGGCTGAGACACCGCTGGCGTGTGCTTTGAGCCGATACAGCACCTGCCGGCGCAGAGGATGGCCCACGGGAACGGTCGGCAGGTCGAAATCGCCGCCCGCATCCTGCACCATGGCGAGCCGTTCCATCACCGCCCGCGAGCGGCGATTGGCCGGCACGGTTATGGCGACGACCTCCTTGAGCCCGAGCGTCTCAAACCCAAACCGAAGGGCCGCGCGCGCCGCCTCGGTGGCGTAGCCGCGGCCCCAGAAGGCGGGATCGAACCGCCAGCCGATCTCCACCGCCGGGGTGAAGTGCTCGTCATAGGGCACATGGACGAGGCCGGTATAGCCGGCGAAGTCCGTCACCCCCGGCGCCTCCACCACCCACAGGCCGAAGCCATGGCGGGCGAAATGCGCTTCCGCCCGGTCGGCCACGGCGTCGCTGGCGGCGCGGTCGGGCACCGGCATCAGGAATTGCATGGTGGCGGGGTTGGACTGCATGCGCCACAGGCCGTCGCGGTCGTGTGGCCGCCATGGGCGCAGCACCAGCCGCCCGGTGCGCAGGACAGGCCCCACCTCAAGCTCCCGGGATGCGCGCGCGCAGCTGCTCGGCGACGGTGCGCCCGGGGAGCTCGCGCCCGTCCAGCGCCGCGACGGAGCGCAGGCCCAGCGCCGAGGTGAGGATGATTTCCTCGGCTGTTCTCAGGTCCTCCGGCGTCAGCGGCCGTTCGCCCGCGCCCTCGGCCAGTACCGCGGCGCGCATGATGCCGGGCAGCACGCCTTCCGCCAACGGCGGGGTGACGAGGTCGCCGCCGATCACCGCGAACACATTGGCGATGGAGGTCTCCGCCACGCGCTCCCTGGTGTTGAGCAGCACCGCATCGTCCGCTCCGCGCCGGGCGGCCTCCTGCCGGGCGAGGATGTTGTCGAGATAGTTCAGCGACTTCACCTGCGCCAGCGGCGAGCGCTCGTTGCGGCGGGTGCCCTGCGCGATGACGAGGCGTGCCGGCGCCGCCGGAGCGGGCAGGGCGGCGGCGGTGATAACGAGGGTGGGAGTGGGCTCGGCGGGCGGCAGCACGCCGCGCGGGCCGGTGCCGCGGCTGAGGGTGAGGCGCAGCACGCCCTCCGCAAGCCCGTTCGCCTCCGCAGTGGCGGCGAGGGCGGCGGCGAGGTCGAGGGTCGGCAGGGGCAGGCCCAGCACGCCGGCCCCGGTGGTCAGGCGGGCGAGATGGGCATTAAGCCGCAGCACGGCCCCCGCGCGCACGCGCAGGGTCTCGAACAGGCCGTCGCCCAGGGTGAAGCCCCGGTCGAACGGCGAGATGCGCGCCTCGTCCTCCGCGACGAGGCCGGTGCCGAGCCAGAGCTTCACGATGCTTCCCCCGACAGGGCCCGCAGCATGGGCGAGAGCTTCACGAGGCTCTCCTCATATTCGTCCGCCGGATCGGAATCGGCCACGATGCCGCCGCCCGCCTGCGCGAGCAGCGTGTTCCCGGCCCCGGTGATGGTGCGGATGACGATGGAGGAATCCATGGCCCTGTCGAAGCCGATCCAGGCGACGGAACCGCAATAGACCCCGCGCGGCACCGGTTCCAGCTCGTGGATGATCTCCATGGCCCGGATCTTCGGCGCACCGGTGATGGAGCCGCCGGGAAAGCAGGCCTTGAGCAGGTCCACCGGCCCGAGACCGCCCTTCAGCCGGCCTTCCACCACCGAGACCAGATGATGCACGCTGGCGAAGGTCTCCAGCGCGCATAGCGCCGGCACCTTCACGCTGCCCACCTTGCAAACGCGGGAAAGGTCGTTGCGCAGCAGGTCCACGATCATCAGGTTTTCCGCCCGGTCCTTCTCCGAGGCGAGGAGGGCGGCGGCAAGGCGGGCGTCCTCCTGCGGGTCCGGGCTGCGGCGGCGTGTGCCCTTGATGGGCCGCGTCTCCACCTGTCCGTCCGGGTCGAGGGACAGGAAGCGCTCCGGCGAGGCGCTGAGCACGGCAAGGTCCGGCCCCGCGCGCAGGAAGGCGGCGAAGGGGGACGGGGAGAGCGCGCGCAAGCGGGCGTAGAGGGCAAGGTCGGTGAGGCCCTGCGGCCGCGCCGCGCGCATCTGCTGGGTGAGGTTGGCCTGGAAGATATCGCCGGCGCGGATGTATTCGATCACCCGCGCGATGGAGGCTTCCACCTGCGCGCGCGGCTGCTCCGGCACGAAGCGGCCGGTGAGGGTGAAATCGGGCGCCGGCGCGACGGCGGGGGCGCTCTCCAGCCGGCGGTGGACGACCTCGGCCCGCGCCTTCGCGCGCTCATCGGCGGCAACGCCATGCTCGGGCCGACCGGTGGAGACGATGAAGGCGCGGTGCTCCAGCCGGTCGAAGGCGAGCACCGTGTCATAGAGGCCGAGCACCATTTCCGGAACCGCCGGGTTCGCCGGGCGGGGGGCGGGCAGGCGCTCCAGATGGCGGCCCAGCTCATAGCCCAGATAGCCCATGGCCCCGCCGCGAAACGGCACCGGGGATGGTTCGGCGAGAACTGCATTCTCCGCAAGGGATTGCGCCAGGACGTCGAACGGGTTGCCGGGCACGATCCGCCCGTCCACGCGCACGCCATCGGCGGCGCTGGTGATGACCTGGAACGGATCGGTCCCCAGATAGGACCAGCGCGCCCGCGCGTCGCCCTCTGCGGCGCTGTCGAGGAAGGCGCAATAGGGCGCATCGGCGAAGGCGTGAAAGGCGGCGAACGGGTCGCGGTACGGAATTTCAACGATGAGCACGGCAGGCGACCGATTCGAAACACTGGCCACAAGATGGCGCCCCCGGCCCCCGGGGGCAATGCGCGCGATTGGCCGGAGGGGGCATTGCGGCTTCGCGCGCCAACGCGCTCCCTGCGGCCGGCTCCCGGCGCCCTCGCCCCGTCCTGGGTCGGACGTGAGGCGCGCGCAGCCCTCCCGCCGCTGCATGGCCGCCGTCCTGCGCCTGCGTGAAGGCGCCTTCCCACGATCACGGCATGTGCTATGGCAGCAATCACCGGCCGGCGCGCCTGCGCCCGGCCTTTGAACCTGCGCCCGGAACGAGCCCCGCGTGTCCGCCCCCTCCGCTTCCCATCCCGCGCATCATGCGCCGGCCGTCTGGTTCCTGAAGGGCGTGCGGGCCGGCCTGTCTGTGCCCGCCATCGTGCTGTTCGCGAGCTATCTCGGCTTCGGCGCGGTGCTCCAGAGCGTGGGGTTTCCGCTGGGGGCGGGGCTCGCCTCCACGCTGCTGGTGTGGGCGCTGCCGGCGCAACTGATCCTCATCGGCGGCATCGCGGCGGGGACCGCCCTGCCGGCGCTGGCGCTCGCGGTGGCGCTTTCCTCCATGCGCCTCCTGCCCATGGTGGTGTCGGTGGCGCCCTATCTGCGCGGGCCGCGCCGCAGCCTGTTCTGGGAGCTGGTGTGCGCCCACTACGTGGCCATGACCGTATGGTTGGAAAGCCTGCGCCTCCTGCCCCATCTGCCGGGCGAGGCGCGGCTGCCCTTCACCCTCGGCCTCGGCAACATGCTGATTGCCGTCAGCATGTGCGGCACGGTGGCCGGCTTTCTCGTGGCAGGAGAACTGCCGACGCCGCTGGCGGCGGGCCTGCTGCTGCTGACCCCACTCTCCTTCACCGTACTGATGGTGCGCAATGCCGTCGTCCCGACGGACTGGCTGGCGCTGGCGGCGGGATTCCTGCTCATGCCGGCGACGCTGGGGCTGGATGGCGGCCTCGATCTGATGATCGCCGGCATCGGCGGCGGCAGCTTCGCCTATCTCGCCGGCCGGCTGCTGGAGCGGAGGCGGCGGGGGCGGCCATGAGGGGTCATCCATGACGGGCGCACCCCTGACCGAGGGCGCGGCCCTCCTTATCGTGCTGCTGGTGGGGTTCCTGCCCACCGAGATCTGGCGCTCGCTGGCGGTGCTCGCAGGGCGGCGCGTGGAGGAGGGAAGTCCGGTCTTCCACTGGGTGAAGGCGGTGGCCACCGCGCTTCTGGCCGCCGTGGTGGCGCGGCTGCTGTTCGCGCCCGCCGGGGCGCTTGCCGCCGTGCCCCTGGCGCTCCGGCTTGGGGCGGTGGCGTGCGGCGTCGCCGGCTTCCTCGCCTTCCGGCGCTCGGTGTTCGCCGGCGTACTCGTGGGCGAGATCGTCCTGATCGCAGGGATCGTCCTGTCCCGCTGACACCGGACCGCCCCTTGACCGGCGCCGGGAGGCCTCGCCCCTGCGCCCCGAAGAAAAGAAAGGCGCCCCAAGAAAGAGAAGGCGCCCCGAAGGGCGCCTTGGAGGAAGGTCTCATGAAGACTGGTCGCCGGCCCGGCGTGACGGCCGGGCCGGCGAGGATCGTCAGACCGAGTAGTACATCTCGAACTCGACCGGGTGCGGCGTCATTTCAAAGCGCATCACCTCGGTCATCTTCAGCTCGATGTAGGACTCGATGAAATCCTTCTGGAACACGTCACCCTTGAGCAGGTAGTCGTGGTCCGCGGCGAGTGAGTCCAGCGCCTCGCGCAGCGAGCCGCAGACGGTGGGGATCTGCTTCAGCTCGGCGGGGGGCAGGTCGTACAGGTCCTTGTCCATGGCCTGGCCGGGGTCGATCCGGTTCAGGATGCCGTCCATGCCGGCCATGAACAGGGCCGCGAAGGCGAGGTAGGGGTTCGCGCCGGGATCGGGGAAGCGGACCTCGACGCGCTTGGCCTTCGGATTGTTGGTGTAGGGGATGCGGCAGGACGCCGAGCGGTTGCGGGCCGAATAGGCCAGCAGCACCGGAGCCTCGTAGCCCGGGACCAGGCGCTTGTAGGAGTTGGTCAGCGGGTTGGTGAAGGCGTTCAGCGACTTGGCATGCTTGATGATGCCGCCGATATACCACAGGCAGTAGTCGGACAGGTCGGCATACTTGTCGCCGGCAAAGAGCGGCTTGCCTTCCTTCCAGATGGACTGGTGGACGTGCATGCCGGAGCCGTTGTCGCCGAAGACGGGCTTCGGCATGAAGGTCGCGGTCTTGCCGTAGATGTTGGCGACCTGATGGATGCAGTACTTGTAGACCTGCAGGTGGTCGGCCATGGTCACGAGCGAGCCGAACTTGAGGCCGAGCTCGTGCTGGGCGGAGGCCACCTCGTGGTGATGCTTCTCCACCTTGGCGCCCATCTTGGCCATGGCGGCGAGCATCTCGGAGCGCATGTCCTGCGCCGAATCGACCGGGGGAACCGGGAAGTAGCCGCCCTTGGTCTTCACCCGGTGGCCGAGGTTGCCGCCCTCATATTCGGTGTCGAAATTGGTGGGCAGCTCGATGGAGTCGAGCTTGAAGCCGGTGTTGTACGGGTCCGCCTTGAAGCGCACGTCGTCGAAAATGAAGAACTCGGCCTCGGGGCCGAAATAGACGGCGTCGCCGATCCCGGTGGACTTGGCGTAGGCCTCCGCCTTCTTCGCGATGGAGCGCGGGTCGCGGCCGTAGGGCTGGTTGGTGGTCGGCTCCAGCACGTCGCAGACGATGGAGAGCGTGGTCTCCGCGAAGAAGGGGTCGATGCAGGTCGTGGCCGGATCCGGCATCAGCAGCATGTCGGATTCGTTGATGGCCTTCCAGCCGGCGATGGACGAGCCGTCGAAAGCGGTGCCTTCGGTCAGGAACTCATCGTCGACCATGGAAATGTCGAAGGTAACGTGCTGCCACTTGCCGCGCGGATCGGTGAAGCGCAGATCGACGTATTTCACGTCCTCGCTCTTGATCAGGTCGAGGACGTCCTTGGCCGTCTTGGTTTTCATGGGGGTTTCTACCTTTCTGCTGGCCTGCAGGTTTTTATTGGACGCATCAGATTGCGTCGAGGCCGGATTCGCCGGTGCGGATGCGGATCGCCTCCTCGATGGACGAAACGAAGATCTTTCCATCTCCGATACGCCCGGTCTGGGCCGCGCGGCGAATGGCGTCGACGGCCCGGTCTACCATATCGTCGGAGAGCACGACCTCGATTTTCACCTTCGGCAGGAAATCCACCACATATTCCGCGCCGCGATACAGCTCCGTGTGGCCCTTCTGCCGGCCGAAGCCCTTGGCCTCGGTCACGGTGATGCCTTGCAGTCCCACGTCCTGGAGGGCCTCTTTCACTTCATCGAGCTTGAAGGGCTTGATGATTGCCTCGATCTTCTTCATCCGCTCCGTCTCCCCGTGGCCCGTCCACCGCCGCTGGTCGAGCCGGCAGCTTTTAAGCAGGATGTGTGCCATCCATCGCCTCATGCGCCCATGCGGACCAGTGCGCAAGACAAGGTATGGTGTGCTCATATATTGAGCGTTATGACTTTTAAATGGGCGGATGATGTCTTCGCTGCGTGCGTCTTCTGAGTATCAACTGGGCATATAGGGCAGGGCATTCAGTGTACGCACTTCTTGATCCACAGGAAATGGCGCGGGCGGATCGTTTCGCCGTCGAAATGGGCACGCCGTCCTTTACGTTGATGGAGCGCGCCGGCACCGCGGTCGCCGACGTGGTGGCGCGCTTTCCGCTGCCCACGCGCGTTCTCATCCTGTGCGGGCCGGGAAACAATGGTGGCGACGGCTTCGTCGCGGCGCGGGTGCTGACGCAGCGGGGCTTCCGGGTCCGCGTCGCGCTGCTGGGCGAGCGCGAGCGCCTGACCGGCGATGCGAAGCGCGCCGCCGAGCGCTGGCGCGGCCCGGTGGAGGAGCCCGCCGCCCTCGACCTCACCGAAGCGGGGGTGATCGTGGACGCCCTGTTCGGCGCCGGGCTCGCCCGCGACCTCGACGGGGCGGCGAAGGCGCTGGTGGAGCGCGTGGCCGCCTCCGGCCGGCCGGTGATCGCCGTGGATCTGCCCTCCGGCCTCGACGGGTCCACCGGCAAGGTTCGCGGCGCCGCGGCCCCGGCGCAGGAGACGGTGACCTTCTTCCGCCGCAAGCCCGGCCATCTGCTGGAGCCGGGGCGCAGCCTGTGCGGCCGGGTCCGCGTGGCGGATATCGGCATTCCAGACGCGGCGCTGGACCTCATCCGCCCCGCCGCCTTCGTGAACATGCCGGACCTCTGGCGCGCGGCCTTTCCTTTGCCGGCGGCGTCTGGCCACAAATACAGCCGGGGCCATGCGGTGGTGGTGAGCGGCGGCGCCTGGACCTGCGGCGCCGCCCGCCTGTCCGCCCGCGGCGCGCTGCGGGCCGGGGCCGGGCTGGTGACGGTGGCGCTGCCGCCGGATGCTCTGCCGCTCCACGCCGCCTCCTACGCCGCCATCATGCCGCGCCCCACGGCCGGCGACGCGGACCTTGCCGCGCTGCTGGCCGACCGTCGGCTCGGCACCGTTGTGCTGGGTCCCGGCCTCGGCACCGGGGCCGGGACCCGGGCGAAGGTGGATATCGCGGCGCCGGGTCGGCGCCTCGTGCTCGATGCCGACGCGCTCACCTCCTATGCGGGCGTGCCGTGGGCGCTTGCGGACGTGGCGGCGCGCGCGGCCGGCCTCGTCGTCACGCCCCATGAGGGTGAGTTCGCCCGCCTGTTCGCCGGTGACCGAGAGGTGATGGATGCGCCCTCCAAGCTGGCGCGCACCCGCGCCGCGGCCGTCCGCCTCAAGGCGGTGGTGGTGCTGAAGGGGGCGGACACGGTGGTCGCGGCCCCGGACGGGCGCGCCGCCATCGCCGAGAATGCGCCGGCCTGGCTCGCCACCGCCGGCGCCGGCGACGTGCTGGCCGGCATCGCGGGGGGGCTGCTGGCGCAGGGCATGCCGCCGTTCGAGGCGGCGTGCGCCGCCGTGTGGCTGCACGGGGAAGCCGCCCATGTCGCCGGGCCGGGCCTGGTGGCCGACGACTTGCCGGAGGCGCTGCGGGAGGTCTACCGCCGGCTCTACGAGTTGTTCGGGGCGCGCTGAGGGACGGCCTCAGGCCATCACCTCATAGGTCCGCGAGAGCACCACCTCGCCGTCGCCGCCACGCTGGCCGACGATGGGCCACGTTCCCGGCGACCCGGCGAGGAACGCCACCCGCGCTGTGGACTTGGCCGGCACGGGAACGGTATCATGCCACCAGGGCCGCCAGCCGTCATAGACATTGTCGAGCAGGCGCACGGGATGGCCGGCAATATAGACGGCGACCGGCGCGTCGAGGCTGTTGGTCAGCGTCAGCACGACGCTCCGGCCGGTCTTGATGGTGCCGATGGAGGCCGGCCCGGCCGCCTTGTCGCCGATGGGCAGCTCGAAGCGCACGGCATCCTTCAGCGGGATCTCCGCGGGCAGGTCGTTGCCCGGCAGCGGCGCCGGCGGGCCAGAGGGCGGGGTGCCGGCCGGCCCGACCGGGGTCACAACCGCAAGCCGGATCGGGTCCTGCGTGGTCTCGATCTCGATGATGCTGGCGTCGGCGTCGTCCAGCGTCGCGGCCATGTCCACCCGGCCGCCGGGGGGGATCACGATCCGCCCTTCCTTGAACTCGAAGGGCTCCGTCACCGGCTGGCCGTCCACCGCGAGGGCGTAGCATGCCGGCCCGCGCACGCGCAGGCGCAGGAACAGCGGCGTGGCGTTCACGAGGCGCAGCCGGGCCCGCCCGCTCGCCGGGCCCTGGAACGTGGGCGAAATGGCGCCGTTGACCGGAAAGATCGGCACGCCGCTTTCCGGCGGGAAGGACTGGATGAACAGCAGGTGGTCGAAGGCATAGGCGGGCGCGCCGGCCTCCTCCACCACCAGCGCGCCGCTGAGCGCGCGGCGGGCAAGGGTCGGCGAGGTTGCGTGATACCAGAACGTGCCGGCATCCGGGGGTGTGAGCCGCAGGCTGGCGCTCTTGCCCGGGGCGACGGCGGCGAGGGCCGGCGCGCCGGCGGGCAGGCGCACGCCCTGCCAGCTGAGGGCCACGCTCTCCCTGAGGGTGTTGGCGAGGTCGACAGTCAGCGTGCCGCCCTTCTTCACCCGCAGGACCGGGCCGGGCAGGCCGCCGTTGAACAATGCGAGGGTGCCTTGGCCAGCGAGTTCTGGCCGGCTGCCCTCGGCAGCGGTGAGCGCCACCTGGACGGCTGGCTGGCCGTTCGCCGGGGTCGCGGCCAAGGCGGCCCCGTGCGGCTGAGCGAGAACCGTGCCGAGCGCGCCCGCCGCGCCGGACAGGGAGAGGGCTGCGGCACCCTTGAGCACGGTGCGTCGGGAGGGAATCGGCGTGGTCACGCGGCGTCTCCTGGCAGGGTGCGTGGACCATCATACGGGGCTGAAAAAAGGGCAAGCGGCTTTCCACCGCCTGTTGTCGCCATCGACAGGGACGCCTGCGCGCCGCGCGCCGGCCCGATGGCGGGCAAGGGGCCCGCCGGCGGGCTGCCGGACCGGGCCGGCAAGCCGGCTGGCGGGGCCGGGGCGTGCCATTTTCTTGCTGCATGCGCGCGCCGTCATGATATAAGCCGCGACCCGATCCATGCGTGCACAGGCGTGCGCGTGCGGTCGGATCTCTATGGTGCGCGTCCCGGATTGGGCGTTCCCGTGCGCTGGCGTTTCCGCGAAGGGGCGTTTGCGTGGCGGAGTGCTTCGGGGGCGTCGTCCGCCGCCCGGAAGGGCGCTGCGGATGGTGAGCCCGGCGGTGGAAGCCCCCTGCGGGCGTGGCGGAACTGGTAGACGCGCGGGATTTAGGTTCCCGTGACGCAAGTCGTGGGGGTTCGAAACCCTCCGCCCGCACCACGTTTCCGGTTCGCCGGCCGCCACGGAGGTTCGTGTGCCGAGGGGTGCGGGACGAGCGCCGTGCGGCCTCGGGCGGACCACGCCCGTGGAGCTGCGGCGGCGAAACCGGTTTTGGACGTTTTCCGCGCCATGCGCGATGAGGATGTGAAGGCAAGACGATGCAGGTGACCGAGACGGGGGCCGATGGCCTCAAGCGCGCGTTCCGTGTGGTGGTGTCCGCCGCCGACCTCGACGCCAAGGCCGATGCCAAGCTGGCCGAGCTCAAGGGCCAGGTGAAGCTCAACGGCTTCCGCCCCGGCAAGGTGCCCGTGGCGCACCTGAAGCGCGTCTACGGCAAGACCGTCATGTCCGAGGTAATCGAGCAGACGGTCAACGAGACCAACGGCAAGATTGTCGAGGAGCACGGCTTCAAGCTCGCGCTCCAGCCCAAGGTGAAGGCGCCGGAGGAAGATCCCCAGTTCCAGGGCCTGCTCGACGGCGGCCGGGACCTTGCCTACGACCTCGAGATCGAGATCCTGCCCAAGATCGAGCTGGGCAACTTCAAGGACATCTCGGTCGAGAAGCTGGTGGTCGAGGTGAGCGACGCGGAGGTGGACGAGACCATCCAGCGCATCGCCGACGCCAACCGCCCCTTCTCCACCAAGGAGGGCGCCGCCGAGAACGGTGACCGCCTCACCATCGACTTCACCGGCTATGTGGACGGCGAGAAGTTCCCCGGCGGCGAGGGCCAGGACATCGACGTCCTGCTGGGCTCCAAGGGCTTCATCCCCGGCTTCGAGGAGCAGCTGGTCGGCGCCACCGCCGGCGAGAGCCGCACCCTCTCCGTGACCTTCCCGGAGGGCTATGCCGCCAAGGAACTCGCGGGCAAGGCCGCCACCTTCGAGGTGACGGTGAAGTCGGTGGACGCGCCCGGCGCCGTCGCGCTGGACGACGAGTTCGCCAAGACCCTCGGTCAGGAGAGCCTGGAGAAGCTCAAGGAGACGGTGCGCGGCCGCATCGCCCAGGAGCATGCCGGCGCCGCCCGCCAGAAGGTGAAGCGCGCTTTGCTCGACGCCCTCGACGCCACCCACCGGTTCGCGGTGCCGGAAGGCCTCGTGGACCAGGAGTTCTTCGGCGTGTGGAGCCGGGTGCAGGAAGACCTCGCCGCCCAGAACCGCACCTTCGCCGACGAGGGCACCTCCGAGGAGGAAGCCCGCGCGGATTACCGCCGCATCGCCGAGCGCCGTGTCCGCCTCGGCCTGGTGCTTGCGGAAATCGGTGAGCGCAACAATATCCAGGTTTCCGACGACGAGGTCACTCGCGCGGTGGTGGAACGGGCCCGCCAGTTCCCCGGCCAGGAGCAGCAGGTGTGGGAATATTATCGCCGCAACCCTGAAGCCCTGGCATCCGTGCGCGCACCCCTGTTCGAGGAGAAGGTCGTTGATTTCCTCCTGGAGCTCGCCAACGTGACCGAGAAGACGGTCACCAAGGAAGAGCTGTACAAGGAGGAAGAGGACGACGAGAAGGCGGCCTGAGGGCCAAAGGCCGCCTTCGTCCTGCGACGATATTGCGCGGCACGCCCCTCGGGGCGTGCCTTCGCCCGCGCCCCGAGGACTGACGATGCGTGATCCTGTCGATACTTATATGAATTACCTCATCCCCATGGTGGTCGAGCAGACCAACCGTGGCGAGCGGTCCTACGACATCTTTTCCCGTCTCCTGAAGGAGCGCATCCTGTTCCTCACCGGCCCGGTGGAGGACGGCATGGCGACCCTTGCGGTGGCGCAGCTGCTGTTCCTCGAGGCGGACAATCCGAAGAAGGAAATCTCGATGTACATCAACTCCCCCGGGGGAGTGGTGACGTCGGGCCTCGCCATCTACGACACCATGCAGTTCATCAAGCCTGCGGTGTCCACCCTCTGCATCGGCCAGGCGGCCTCCATGGGCTCGCTGCTTCTGACCGCGGGCGAGAAGGACATGCGCTTCGCCCTGCCGAACGCCCGAATCATGGTCCACCAGCCGTCGGGCGGCTTCCAGGGCCAGGTCACGGACATCATGCTGCACGCGCAGGAGATCCTGAACCTGAAGCGCCGACTCAATGAAATCTATGTGAAGCACACCGGCCGCTCGATGGAGAAGATCGAGGATGCGCTGGAGCGCGACAACTTCATGACCGCTAAGGCGGCTCTGGACTTCGGTCTCATCGACTCCGTGATCGACAAGCGACCCACGGACGAGACGTCCAAGGTGGCGTGATCGGACGCGGCTCGGGGGGCGTTCTCGAAAATCCCCCCCTTGCGTGCGGTGCAAGATCGCGCTTGCATGTCGTTAAGCCGGCATCGGATGCCGCGTTGTCGGCCCCCGCTCCCCCAAGGGCGGGGGCCGACGCGTCTGAGGGCGCTGCTTCGGGGTCTTCACCTTTCGGCAGCACCCTCGGTATCACGATGGCGGCGGACGGCGCGATGAGGGCGTGGCGGTCCGGATGGTCGTTTTTCCGGCAAGCCGTCACCTGGGGAATGTCGCTTCCCCGCCTTGATCGTGTCGCCTCGGGGTGGTTGGCTCTCATGAACCGATCACCGTTTCGGGATTGGCTGGAAATTTGCATGGGCCAATCCCCATATGTGACGCTAGCGTGATGGGCGCGTTTCGTGTCCGGATCGGTAGATGGTAGGAGACGAAGATGAGCAAGACCGGCGGCAGCGACAGCAAGAACACGCTTTATTGCTCGTTCTGCGGCAAGAGCCAGCATGAGGTCAGGAAGCTCATCGCCGGACCGACTGTGTTCATCTGCGACGAATGCGTCGAGTTGTGCATGGACATCATCCGGGAAGAGTCCAAGTCCTCTCTGGTGAAGTCGCGGGATGGCATCCCGACCCCGAAGGAGATCCGCAAGGTCCTCGATGACTATGTCATCGGCCAGGACCACGCGAAGAAGGTCCTCTCGGTGGCCGTGCACAACCACTACAAGCGCCTCAACCACGCCACCAAGCACGGCGACGTGGAGCTCGCGAAGTCCAACATCCTGCTGATCGGGCCCACCGGCTCCGGCAAGACGCTGCTCGCGCAGACCCTGGCGCGCATCCTTGATGTGCCCTTCACCATGGCCGACGCCACCACGCTGACCGAAGCCGGCTACGTGGGCGAGGACGTGGAGAACATCATCCTCAAGCTGCTCCAGGCCGCCGACTACAATGTCGAGCGGGCGCAGCGCGGCATCGTCTACATCGACGAGATCGACAAGATCAGTCGCAAATCCGACAATCCCTCCATCACCCGCGACGTGTCGGGCGAGGGCGTGCAGCAGGCGCTGCTGAAGATCATGGAAGGCACGGTGGCCTCCGTTCCTCCGCAGGGCGGTCGCAAGCATCCCCAGCAGGAATTCCTGCAGGTGGACACCACCAACATCTTGTTCATCTGCGGCGGCGCCTTCGCCGGCCTCGACAAGATCATCTCCTCGCGCTCGAAGGGGTCCACCTCCATCGGCTTCTCCGCCAAGGTGGCCCCGCCGGAGGATCGCCGCCCCGGCGAGGTGTTCCGCGAGGTGGAGCCCGAGGATCTGCTGAAGTACGGCCTCATCCCCGAGTTCATCGGCCGCCTGCCGGTTTTGGCGACGCTGGGTGACCTCGACGAGGAGGCGCTGAAGAAGATCCTCTCCGAGCCGAAGAACGCGCTGGTGAAGCAGTACCAGCGTCTGTTCGAGATGGAGAATGTGGACCTCACCATCCACGAGGAGGCCCTCGGCGCCATCGCCCGCAAGGCGATCGAGCGCAAGACCGGTGCCCGTGGCCTGAGGTCCATCATGGAAGGCATTCTGCTGGACACCATGTTCGACCTCCCCGGCCTCGAAGGGGTGGAAGAGGTGGTGATCTCTCGGGAGGTCGTCGAACAGAATGCGCGTCCGCTCTATATTTACGCGGACCGTGTCGGCGACGCCGGCGCCAGTGCGTGACGGCGTCCGCCCCACACCTCGCCCCCTGCCTTATGGCACGGGGGGAGGCGGGGGTTTGGTCCACAGCCCGGACCAGAAAGGGGGGATGACGGGACATGCTCCGGCACCGTTCCGCCCTCTCCCGAGCCCGATGAACGGGTTGCCCTTGAAACGGGCAGGTTGCGTGTCCATCTACTTTTCTACAGTTCCGGTCTCGGGGGTCGGACCTCGTGCCTCCTGCGGCTCGCGCCGCTTCAGCATTGAAAATCCACACCCGTCTCCGGCCGCGTGCACGCGCGGCAGCGCCCGGTTATGCGCTTTTCCTGCGCGTGCACTTCTTGAAAGGATTGCGTCATGACGAGCCAGAAGCCGCGCCCGCCGCTCGTTGCCGGGGTGTCCCAGACCTTCCCGGTCCTGCCTCTTCGGGACATCGTGGTTTTTCCCCATATGATCGTTCCCCTCTTCGTGGGCCGCGAAAAGTCCATTCGCGCCCTGGAAGAGGTCATGCGCGGTGATACCTACATCCTGCTGGCCACCCAGGAGAACGCTTCGGATGACGATCCCGCGCCCGAGGCCATCTTCTCCGTGGGCACGCTGGCGACCGTGCTGCAGCTGCTGAAGCTGCCCGACGGCACCGTGAAGGTGCTGGTGGAGGGCGTCAGCCGCGCCCAGGTGACCCGCTACACCGACCGGACCGATCTCTACGAGGCCGAGGCCATCACCCTCGACGACGAGACCGGCGACCAGGTGGAGGCGGAGGCGCTCGCGCGCTCCGTGGTCACCGAGTTCGAGAATTACGTGAAGCTCAACAAGAAGGTGTCGCCCGAGGTGGTGGGCGTCGTCAGCCAGATCGACGACCACTCCAAGCTGGCCGACACGGTGGCCTCGCACCTCGCCGTGAAGATCCCGGACAAGCAGGCCGTGCTGGAGATGCTCAAGGTCTCCGACCGGCTGGAGAAGGTGCTCGGCCAGATGGAGAGCGAGATCTCCGTCCTGCAGGTGGAAAAGCGCATCCGCACCCGCGTCAAGCGGCAGATGGAGAAGACCCAGCGCGAGTACTACCTCAACGAGCAGATGAAGGCGATCCAGAAGGAACTCGGCGACGAGGACGGCAAGGACGACCTGCAGGAGCTGGAGGACCGCATCAAGCGGACCAAGCTCACCAAGGAAGCCCGCGAGAAGGCCGCCCACGAGCTGAAGAAGCTGCGCCAGATGTCGCCCATGTCGGCGGAAGCCACCGTGGTGCGCAACTATCTGGACTGGCTGCTCTCCATCCCGTGGGGCGTGAAGAGCAAGGTCAAGAAGGACCTGCCCTACGCCCAGCAGATCCTCGACGCGGACCACCATGGCCTCGACAAGGTCAAGGAGCGCATCGTCGAGTACCTGGCGGTGCAGAGCCGCGCCAACAAGCTCACCGGGCCCATCCTGTGCCTCGTCGGCCCGCCCGGCGTCGGCAAGACCTCGCTCGGCAAGTCCATCGCCAAGGCGACGGGGCGTGAGTTCGTGCGCGTGGCCCTCGGCGGCGTCCGCGACGAGGCGGAGATCCGCGGTCACCGGCGGACCTATATCGGGTCCATGCCGGGCAAGATCATCCAGTCCATGCGGAAGGCGAAGAAGTCCAATCCGCTCTTCCTCCTGGACGAGATCGACAAGATGGGCGCCGATTTCCGCGGTGATCCGTCGTCGGCCCTGCTCGAGGTGCTGGATCCCGAGCAGAACCACACCTTCAACGACCACTATCTCGAGGTGGATTACGACCTCTCGAACGTCATGTTCGTGACCACGGCGAACACGCTGAACATCCCGCCGGCCCTTCTGGACCGCATGGAGGTGATCCGCATCGCCGGCTACACCGAGGACGAGAAGGTGGAGATCGCGCGCAAGCACCTGATCCCCAACTCCCTCGGCAAGCACGGCCTGACGCCCAAGGAGTTCGCCATCGACAACGACGCGCTCATGACCCTGATCCGCCGCTATACGCGGGAGGCGGGCGTGCGCAACCTCGAGCGCGAGATCTCCACCCTCGCCCGCAAGGCGGTGAAGGAGCTGGTGCTGTCGAAGAAGAAGTCGGTGAAGGTGACGGCGAAGAACCTCGAGGACTTCCTCGGCGTGCCGCGCTACCGGTACGGCGAGATGGAGACCGAGGACCAGGTGGGTGTCGTCACCGGCCTCGCCTGGACCGAGGTGGGCGGCGAGCTGCTCACCATCGAGGGCCTCATGATGCCCGGCAAGGGCAAGATGACCGTCACCGGCAACCTGCGGGACGTGATGAAGGAGAGCATCTCCGCGGCGGCGTCTTACGTGCGCTCGCGGGCGGTGGACTTCGGCATCGAGCCGCCTCTGTTCGAGCGGCGCGACATCCACGTCCACGTGCCCGAGGGGGCGACCCCGAAGGACGGCCCGTCCGCAGGTGTCGCCATGGCCACCGCCATCGTCTCGGTGATGACGGGCATCCCGGTCCGCCGCGACGTGGCCATGACGGGTGAGATCACCCTGCGTGGCCGGGTGCTGCCCATCGGCGGCCTCAAGGAGAAGCTCCTTGCAGCCCTGCGCGGCGGCATCAAGAAGGTGCTGATCCCCGAGGAGAACGCCAAGGACCTGGCGGACATCCCGGCCAACGTGAAGAACGCGCTGGAGATCGTTCCGGTCTCCCGCATGGACGAGGTGCTCGCCAACGCGCTCGTTCGCCCGCCGGTGCCGATCACCTGGGAAGAGCGCCCGGTGAACGCCCCGGTGCCGGGCGAAGAGACCCCCGGCGTGGTCGCCCACTGATCGTAGATCCGGCCGGATTGCTCGCAAACCGGCCGGATTGAAGCGTTTTCCAGCGAAACGAGAGGGCGTGCTGCCGCGTCTCCCCGCAAGAAGGGGGCGCGGCGCACGCCCTCAACGTTTTCAAAGGCTTAATGATTGGTTCGACGACGCGCGGCAGGCGTATTTTTCCCCGCTCCTTCGCAGGCGCACAGCGAGAAATCGTGCATTGGTGCGGGTTTGACGCCGATCACGCTTGCAAATGCCGCATTTTCCGTGATGCTCGCGCCGTCCGTGGGGGCTTGACCCTTCACGATTCGTGTTCTGACAACGGAAGGAAAGGTCAGATGACCACCAAGAACGAACTGATCGCCGCGGTGGCCGAAGAGGCGAAGCTGACGAAGACGGCCGCGGCTGCGGCTGTGGACGCCACCTTCGACATCATCGCCAAGGCGCTCAAAGAGGGCGAGGAAGTCAAGCTGATCGGCTTCGGCAGCTTCTCCGTGGTGACGCGCGCCGCTCGCGAGGGCCGCAACCCGCGCACCGGTAAGCCGGTGAAGATCAAGGCGTCCAAGGCTCCCAAGTTCACCCCCGGCAAGGGCCTCAAGGAAGCCGTCAACGGCTGATCGGCCCAAGGCCCTTCGGTGAGGGGTCCTTCCAAAGGCTTCCCGGACGCTCCCGGCCCGCGCATTGTCGCGGGCGGAGCGTCCCCGAGCCGTGCGGCGGCGCCTCGGAAGCCGCCCGGCGGCAGGGCAGGGCAAGCCGAGGCAGAACGGGGTGGCGGCGGGGCCGCCATCCGCTTCAGACCATCGTGATCCTGCATGCGGCCGTCCCTTGCCGAGGCCGCAGGGTGTCCGCGGCGGAGCAGGAGCGCCGGTGCGCGCGACGGCGATGGATGTATCGCCTCCGATTGCGGCAGATGCCGTGTGCCCTTGCCCGTCTCCTCAGCATTCGCGTCGTTCCAGCCGTGGATCTTGCCGGCTGAGACGGGTGGGACTATAGCGCCTTCATGGTTTCCGGCCTGGGCGGTTAGCTCAGTTGGTAGAGCATCTCGTTTACACCGAGAGGGTCGGCGGTTCGAGCCCGTCACCGCCCACCAGGCCACGCCGCTTCCTGCCATACCGCGCCTGCCGCGTCGATGAACGCCGATCGGGATGCCTCGCGCTCCGATCGCCCCGCGCTTTTTCTCCGAAGATGAGAGGCGGATTCGTCGCCCGAACGGGTTCCGCGCGGAGATTCGCCGCCGCGCCGCGCCCTGGTCTTCGGGCTTCGCGCGCGTGCGCCGCAGGAGCGGCGCAAAGCTTTGCCGTCACTATGTCTTCGCCGGGCCTGTGGACAAGTGCCGCGCAAAATGTGCGCGTGTTGCTTGACTTGCGAAGAGGGGTGCCGTACCACGCCGCTCTCTTCGGCGGCACGGTTCGTCCGGCGCCGGTTCGGGGGGGTGTAGCTCAGTTGGTTAGAGCGCCGGCCTGTCACGCCGGAGGTCGCGGGTTCGAGCCCCGTCACTCCCGCCATCCAGATCCCCGCTTCAGATTTGCCGCTCCTGTCGCCCCTGGCCGGGTGTCTGCCCTGTGGTCGCCTTGGACCCGCGCGACGCCGGTTCGGCGCGTGGCAGGCGATAACCTCGCCAGACCTTGCGTTTGCGGTCCAGATCGACGCACTGTGGCGGCGACATGTTTCTCCGTCCCCTGGTCCCGCTGGCCTTTTCCAGCCTTCGTCCGCGCCGCCATGGCGCCATGTACTGTCTTGCACCGTTCATGGCGGCTGCGCTGCTCTGTGCGCCTGCCGCCGCCTGCCCCTCGGAGGCGCGGCCCGCGCCGCCACTGGTGTTGAAGCAGGCCGCGACGGCCCGGGCCGAGGGGCGGCCGCTGCGTATCCTCGCCATCGGCTCCTCCACCACGGCCGGGGCCGGGGCCTCCGGCGCGGCCGCCAATTATCCGAGCCAGCTCGCCCATCGGCTGGAAGCCGCGCTGGGGGAGGGGAGCGTCGAGATCACCAATGCCGGGGTATCGGGGGAAAACGCGCCGGCCACACTGCGGCGGCTGGAGGTCTTTCTGGCGACGCCGCCCGTGCCCGATCTGGTGCTGTGGCAGGTGGGCACCAACGACGTGATCCTTGGGGGCGATCCGGAGCGGCTGAGGCAGCTGGTCGGCAGGGGGCTCGATGGCATCGCCGCGGCCGGGGCGGCGGCTCTCGTGATCGACCAGCAATATTTTCCGGCCATCCTCGATCTGGCCCGCTACGAAGGCTTCGTGGCCGCCGTGGGCGATGCGGCCGCCGAGCGCGGCGTGCCGCTGCTGCCGCGCTATGTGATGATGAAGCAGTGGGCGGCCCAGGACCCGGCGGGCTTCCGCTCCACCTTGTCCTGGGACCGCTTCCACATGAACGATAAGGGCTATGCCTGCCTGGCCGATCTCCTGGCGCCGGCCATCGTGGCTGCGGCCACGGCGCCGGTGGCTGATGCGCCGAAGGCCGCGGCCAGGGAACTCACCCGTGAGCCCGCCCGTGAACCGCCCCGGGAGGCAGCCAAGGACATGTCCAGGCGGCCACCGGCGGTTCGGTAAGGGCGGTCAGGCCGCGCCGGGGCGGCCGATCCGGGCGATGAAGTCCCGTGCGGCCGTCAGGTCGGTGGCGGTCAGTCCGTGGCTCGCCGGCAGCGTCCGCTGCTCCACCAGGGCGCCACGAGCCGTCAGCAGGGCCGCGAGCCGGGCGGCATTCTCTGGGGGCACGATGGGATCCATGGCGCCGGACAGCATCAGAACCGGGGTTCCGGGCAGGGTGCCCGCCGGTGGCGCGGCAATCGGCACCATGGCCCGCAACAGCACCGCGCCGGCGAGCGCCTCCGGCCGCAGCAGCAGCATGGCGGCGGCGATGTTGGCGCCGTTGGAGAAGCCCACCGCCACGGGTGCTGCAAGGCCATAGGCCGTGCGCGCCGCGCCGATGAAGTCGGCGAGCTCGTGGGCGCGCCGCGCCACGTCCTGCTCGTCGAACACGCCTTCCGCGAGGCGGCGGAAGAAGCGGGGCATGCCGGCCTCGCTCACCTGTCCGCGCGGCGACAGCAGGGCCGCGCCGGGGGCGATCATGCGGCCCAGGGGCAGAAGGTCGGTTTCATCGCCTCCGGTGCCGTGGAGCAGCAGAAGCGGCGTCGCGCCGACAAGGGTGGCGGGCTCGAAGCGATGGGTGAAGGTGAGCGCGGGCGCATCCCGCTTGAGGGTCGAAGCCATGGATAGCTCCTCGCGGCTGGTCCGATCCGGTCGCCGATGCAGCCGCTTTGCATGAAGTGAGGGGCAGAGGCCCGGCCGCGCGCGGCGGCCGGGCGATGGGTGACGGGTCAGGCGACGGCGGGCAGTGTCGCCTCGATCTCGCTGCGGTGGGCCTCGTATTGGGCGGGCAGCTTCAGCGCCGCGCCGAGGCTTTCGGGGGCCTCGTCCACGGCGAAGCCGGGGTCGTCGGTCGCGATCTCGAACAGCACGCCACCCGGCTCGCGGAAGTAGACCGAGCGGAAGTAATTGCGGTCCCGCTGCTCGGTGACGCGCAGGCCGTGCGCGGCGGTCAGCCGCTCCGCCATGGTGGCCTGGGCGGCATCGTCCGCGGCCCGGAAGGCAATGTGGTGCACGCTGCCCTGCCCCTGCCGGCCTTCGAGGAAGCCGCCGGCCTCGCGGATGTCCACGATGGTGCCGATCTGTCCGCTTCCCTCCGTCCCCGCGGCGGTGAAGCGGATGCGGGTGCCCTCGCGGGCGGTCTCGGCGAAGCCGAACACATCGGTGAGGATGGCGGCGGTGGGGCCGGCCTCCCTGAGCAGCAGGGTCACCGAATGCAGGCCGCGAATGGCATGCTCCACCGGCACCTCGCCGCCGGCCCAGGCCGGCTCGGCGTCGATGCCGGGCACGCCCACGAGGGCGAGGCGCATGCCGTCCGGGTCCTTGAAGCCGATGACCGAGGCGCCGAAGCGTTTCTCCGGGAACTCCGGGGCAAGGCCGCAGGCGATCAGGCGGCCGGTCCAGTAGCCGATGGAGGCCTCCGGGATGCGGAAGGCGGTCTCCTGGGTCTCGCCGACGCCGGCACGCCCCTCATCGGCATGCTCCCACGGGAAGAAGGTGAGGATGGAGCCGGGCCGGCCGGCCTCGTCGCCGAAATAGAAATGGTAGGTGCCGGGATCGTCGAAATTGACGGTCTTCTTCACCAGCCGGAGCCCGAGGGTCGCGGTGTAGAAGTCGAGGTTGCGCCGGGCCGAGCCGGCAATGGCAGTGATGTGGTGAAGGCCCTTGCTGGTCATGGTCTGATCTCCTGGCCGGTGGCAATCCGGCGTTGGATCTAATTTAGGCAAGGAACGACTGATAAGAAGCTCAATTTCATTGCGTTTATGCAATGGAAAAGTGCGTGGCGGGATGCCGGCTCGCCCGTCGCCGGGCGGGGCGCGGTCGGGCCAGTGGAAGCGGGACGCTTTTCGGCGAATGCAACGGGCAATCAGTCGCTATTGCGGGCTACAAGGGGTCAAGGCGGGGTTCGCCGAGTCGCGCCCCGCGCAAACAGACGGTGGCCGGGGTCAACCACGCCGGGCAGCAAGGGGGAGGTTCCAATGACGACATTCAGGACGCAGGCGGTCCGGCTCGCATTTCTGGTGGCGGTGGCGGGCGCCGGCTTCATGGCGAGCGCGGGCACAAGCCAGGCGGTGGTCTATTGCAAGACCGTCGGTTACCCCAAGGGCTGCGTCGCGCGCCCGGCCGCGGTTGTGGTGCGCCCGGCGCCGGTGGCCGGCGCTGTCGTGGTGGCGCCGCGCCGGGTGATCTATTGCACGCGTCCGGGCTACCCGCGGGGCTGCGTGGTGCGCTGAACCCGACCTGCGGACGCCGCGGCCGTGCTCAAGGCGGCGCGGCGCCCGCGCGGTTCGGACGGCGATCTCTGGCCGATCCGGCCCGCGCGGGGGGGATGGGGCGGTAGCAAGGTGACGCACAACATGCGTGCCTGTGATAAAAATGCTCTTCCTGTCAGGAAATGTTCAGCATGCCGGACATTTCCTGTCGCGCTCGAATCCCTTTTCCCGAAGTGAAGTGTTAAGGAGCACTTAAGGGCAAGGGGCGGGGCCTTGCCAGCAAACGCCGGAGAGATCAGGCATGCTGGTATTGCGGACACATGCGGAAATCAGAAAGCGATCGGTCGCCCTCGCGACGGGTCTGGGACGCACCATGGGGGCCCTTGCGGCGGGCACCCTGACTGTTGGTGCCCTGGTCCTGAGCGGTGCGCCGGGCCTTGGCGTCGGGCACGCCCAGGCGCAGCAGACGGCGGTCGCCAATGCCGACCCCGAATTCAACCAGCTTTTCCACCAGTCCATGAGGCGTCCCGCCGACGTGGAGCTGGCCTTCCGGCTGGCCCGGCGGGCCATCGAGGTGGGCGACTACGAGGCCGCCATCGGCGTCTACGAGCGCATCCTCTTCTACAATCCGAACCTGGTGCGGGTGAAGCTGGAGCTGGGGCGCCTCTATTACCGGCTCGGCGCCTACGAATCCGCCCGCTCCTATTTCGAGCCCATCGCCGAGGCTCCGGCCCTCACCACGGCCGAGCGGGACAATATCGCCGCCTACATGGTGGAGATCTCGCGGCGGCTCGATCCCAACCAGATCACCGTCTATGCCCAGGTGGGCGTGCGCTACCAGTCCAACGCCAATTACGGCCCCTCGAGCCGCCTCGTGCTCGGGCAGGACCTGACCGCGCTGCTGCCGCCCGGCTCGACGGCGCAGGCGGACGGGAACGCCTTCGCCCTCGCCACCGTCCGCCACGTCTATGACTTCGGCAACCAGCGCGGCGATGTCTGGGAAAGCAACGCCAACCTCTATTATTCGCAGCAGTTCCAGCTGCAGAATCTCAATCTCGGCTATGCCGAGTTCAACACCGGCCCGCGCTTCGCCCTTTTGCCGGACCAGATGCCCGGCTCGTCGATCCGGGCCTATGTGCTTGGCGGCGGCATCGCGCTGGGTGGCGACGCCTATGTGGGAACCTATGGCGCCGGCCTGTCGCTCTATGCGCCGTTCAGCATGTATTTCGCCGTCGAGCCGTTCGCCGAGGTGCGCCAGCGCGAGTACCAGAACTCGCGGGACTATCCCACGGCCAGCCTGCAGAGCGGCGACATGTGGACCCTGGGCGCCAACCTCTCCGGCCGCCTGACCGACGCCTCCGGCTGGCGCGCCCGCGTGGCCTACAACAATGCGAGCGGCGACCTGCCGTGGTACTCTTACGATAATGTGTCCATCGACGTAGCCGTGCCCATCGAGTTCCAGGGCCTGTGGGGCATCCGCCGCTGGGTGGCGATCCCGAGCGCCGGCTATTCGCGCTACAGCTATGACGAGCCCAACCCCTTCATCAACAGCTGGATCACCCAGGAGGACAACCAGTATCGCGTGGGTCTCGCGCTGGATGTTCCGATCCATGAGCAGTGGGGGCTGCTGACGCAGGTTCAATACAGCTGGTCGCAATCGACGCTGCCGAACTACGGGTTCGACAATTTCAGCGTCTCCGTCGGCCCGAACGTCCGGTTCTGAGGAGCGACGCACATGCCCATCAGCACTCCTGCGCGACTCCTTGCCTCTGTCGCCTCCCTCGCCCTCATCGCTGCCACCGGTCCTGCCCTGGCCCAGAGCCAGCAGGTGGGCACGGCCGCCGCGGTCAACCCGCGCTCCACCGGCGCCGGCGCGCGCACGCTGGAGCTCGGCTCCAGCATCATCTACCGCGAGCGCATCGAGACCAGCGCCTCCGGCAGCGTCCAGGTCCTGTTCGTGGACAAGACCACGCTGAACATCGGCCCCAACTCGAACCTGCTGATCGACGAGTTCGTGTACGACCCCAATGCCAAGAAGGGGTCCATGGCCATTTCCCTCACCAAGGGCGCGGTGCGCTTCGTGGGCGGCAATGCGAGCCACACCGAGGGCGCCGAGGTGAAGACGCCGGTGGCCACCATCGGCATCCGCGGCGGCGTCGCGGCGATCACCCATCGCGATGGCGAGACGCAGGCCATCCTCCAGTTCGGCACGCTGACCATCACCGGCCTCTCGGGCGAAACCGTGGTGGTGCGCCGGCCGGGTTTCATGGTCACGGTCAACCGCGCCGGCATTGCCGGGCCCACCCGCGTGTCGCAGGGCCAGATCGACGCCATCATCGCCCAGACCCGCAGCCGCACCGGCCAGAATGGCGGCCGTCCCGAGCCGACGCCGGATGTCACCGGCCTCGACCGCGGGTCCAGCCATCCCTGCTCCATCCCGGTGCAGGGCCAGACCACCATGGACCTCGCTGCCGCATCCTGCCGCTATGTGAACACCGACCTGCAGGGCGAGGCTGACCTCATCGCCCAGCAGGCGGCGCAGCAGAACCAGGGCAACGTGTTGATCCCCCTCGTTCCGCAGGCCTCATGCCCGCCCGACACCTATAATTGCGGGGGTGGCGGCTATTTCGCGGGGGGGCCGCTGGTGCCGCAACTGCCGCAGCCGCCGCAGGGCGGCCTCACCGCGCCGGGAGGTTTCGGCGGCTTCCGGGGGTCGCGCGGCGGCTTCTGAGGCGCGGTCCGTTCCAGGTGGCCGGAACGGTCGATCCGCCGACAGGCAGCGAACCGGGTTCGGGAGCATCTCCCGAACCCGGCGCGATGTCAGGCATGGCTCGCGCTGCCCGAGCCAGGGAGGTGATGCTGCTTCGAGGACGCGCGCGTCTCAAAGCAGTGCGAGGCAGCGCCGTGTGAGCACGTCGAGGGGATTCTCCTCCAGCATCGCCCGGTGCATGCGACCCGCCGCCTCGGCGATGAAATGGGCATCCTCGTCGTCATGCATGGCGCGGATGCTCTCCACCGCGACCCGAACCCGGGGATCGAACAGGGGCAGGTTGAGGCCGAGGCCGGCGGCGGCAAGGCACTCACCGTTCATGTAATGCTCGCCGTGGACGCAGAGCGTCACCTGCGGGATGCCGGCGAGGAGCGCCTCGGTGGCGACGCCCGCGCTGCCCTGGTGCAGCACCAGCCTGCTGCGGGCGAGGACCTCGGACATGGGCGCCGGCCGCGCGTGGACGCGCACGCCCGCCGTGCGCAGCGGCTCCATCAGGCTCGGCTCCGCGCCGGAAACGTGGATCTCCAGCTCCGGCCCCAGGGCGCGCAAGGCCTCCATGACGTCGGGCCGGCCGGCGACCTCGGTGTGGAGATAGGCGAAGATGCCGCGTGCATCGGACCGTGCCGGCCCGATGGTCTCATCGAGGATCGGCCCCTCCGCCTGCCGTTCCCGCAGGTCGGCATAGGGATCAATGAGCGGGAAGGTGCGCACGAACACGTCGTCCCCCGCGAACAGCGCGCCGATCCGCTCCAGCGGCGCCAGGCCCTCGTCCGCCAGGGCGGCGTTGACGTTCGCCAGCAGGTCCCGGTCGTGGTGCATGGGCGGCGCGAAGTCGTGGAGCGCCGGCATCGCCTCCAGGTCCGATGGTGGCAGGCAATAGGCGGTGCCGGCCTGCATGATGGCGCAGCGCCCGCGCGCGGCCGGGGCTGCGAGGGGGGCGTAGTCGCACACCATCAGGTCGGGTTGCTCGGCATCGAGGATGAGGCGCCAGCCCTTCAGGGCCGTCCGCACGCTGGCGGCCTCGCGCAGGCCGGCGCGCCCGAGGCTGTCGCACAGGGTGGCGGATGCGGGCCGGGCGTCCTCCGGCCGCTGCACCGGGGGCGGCCAGATCGGCGACTGGATCACCCTTATGCCCGCCTCGGCGAGGGGCGCCGACAACTGCGGATAGCGGACCGCCGCCACCACCTCGTTGCCCGTGGCCATGAGCCGGCGGCCGAGGCGGGCGAGCTGTGTCGTATGGCCGAAGCCGGCCCCCTGCTCCCACGCCAGCAGCACGCGCTTCGCCCGCATCGCCCGTGACCTCCCTTGGCCGCTTCACCGGATCCCGGCGTCCGGGATGGCCGAGGCGAGGCGGCTTGTCCAGCGTGTCGGCTTGAGGCTTGAGCATTGCACAGGACCGCGACAGGATGCTCAATATGTGGGCGCATCCGGTGGCTGCCCTGCGCCGCGCCGGCGGGTCTTCGGAAAAGGGCGCGGGCAAAGGCGGGGGATGCCGTGCGGGATGATGTCAATCGGCGGCTTGGCACGCGGGTTGCTGTTCCGGTGGCATACCGATGACAAAGGTCGCGTTGCCTCACCAGCAGCGGCCGTTCCGCGCGGGCGCGTCGCGGATCGGGGCGGATGGAGCCACAGGACCGGGATCACCGGGAGGAGCCTTGCATGACGCCGTTGCGTACTCTTCTGGCCGCCGCGCTGACCCTTCTCGCGGTGGCGCCGGCCGTGGCCGAGACCGACGTGAAATTCGCCCTCGACTGGAAGTTCGAGGGGCCGTCCGCGCCCTATTTCGTGGCGCTGGACAAGGGCTACTACAAGGCCGAGGGGCTGAGCGTCACCATCGATTCCGGCCCCGGCTCGGTGGCCGGCATCGCGCGGGTGGCGGCGGGCACCTATCCCATCGGCTTCTTCGACATCAACTCGCTGATGAAGTTCCGCGACCAGAATCCGGACAAGGCCGTGAAGGCCGTGCTCATGATCTATGACGAGCCGCCCTTCTCCATCGTCACCCTGAAAAAGACCGGCATCGCCAAGCCGAAGGACCTGGAAGGCAAGACCCTGGGCGCCCCGGCGCCCGACGGCGCCTTCGCCCAGTGGAAGGCCTTCGTGAAGGAGAACGGCATCGACGCCGACAAGGTGAAGATCGAGAATGTGGGCTTCCCGGTGCGCGAGCCCATGCTGGCGGCCGGACAGGTGGACGCCATCACAGGCTTCTCCTTCTCCTCCTACTTCAACCTGCGGCAGAAGGGGGTGCCGGCCGACGACATCGTGGTGATGCTCATGTCCAAGTACGGGCTGGTGCTCTACGGCAACGCCATCATGGTGAACCCGGACTATGCCAAGGCCCATCCCGAGGTGGTGAAGGGCTTCGTGAAGGCCACCATCAAGGGCATCATCGAGACCGCCCGCGATCCCAAGGCCGCCATCGCCTCGGTGATGAAGCGCAACGAGACCGCTGACGAGGCCATCGAGCTGGCGCGCCTGGAAATGGCCCTGCGCGACAACATTGTCACCGCCTGGGTGAAGGCCAACGGCGTGGGCGACGTGGACCCGGCGCGGCTCGCCAAATCCATCGACCAGGTGGCCGTCACCTACGATTTCAAGGCCAAGCCCACGGCGGCGGACATCTTCACCGGCGAATACCTGCCGCCGCTGGCCGAGCGGAAGATGTGAGGCCGGAGCGATCGGGATCGGCGATGCGCATCTATGGGATGAACGGGTCGGGCAATTGCTGGAAGGCGGCGCAGATTCTCAGCCTCACCGGCCACGCCTTCGAGTGGGTGGAGACCTCGAGCGGCGCCGCCGGCACCCGCTCGCCGGATTTCCTCGCCCTCAATCCCATCGGCAAGGTTCCCGTCGTGGTGTTGGATGACGGGACGGCGCTCAGGGAGAGCAACGCCATCCTGCTGCACTTCGCCGAAGGCACCAATTGGCTGCCGCCGCCGGGTCTTGCCCGCACCCGCGTGCACGAGTGGCTGTTCTTCGAGCAGTACAGCCATGAGCCCTATATCGCGGTGGCGCGCTATCTGAAATCGTGGCTGCGGCAGGCGCATCTGCACGAGGCGCGGCTGGCCGACTGCGCCATCCGCGGCGCAGCCGCGCTGGATGTCATGGAGCAGCACCTTGCGGGCGCGCCATGGCTGGTGGGGGAGGGGCCGACCATCGCCGACCTCGCCCTGTTCGCCTACACCCACCGCGCCGAGGAGGCGGATTTCGACCTCGCGCAGTGGCCGGCGGTGCAGGGCTGGGT
>NZ_JAIVFN010000013.1 GCF_030015065.1 Xanthobacter autotrophicus
GCGGGGGCGGGCTCGGGCGCCGGCAGGGGTGCGGCGGCTTCCGCAGCGAGAGCCGCGGCAACCGGAGTTGTGGGCGCAAGGGCGGCCGGTGCCGCGGGGGCCTGAAGGCCCCGCCGTCCGGCGGGCCGCTGGAGACCGGGCGCCTCGCGGGTGGCCGCAAGCGCCGGCGCTGCTGCAACGGCAGCTTCTTCCGCCTCGGCGGCGATTTGGTGCTCCACCACGATGTCGCTGTTGCCGCCCACGAGAAGCAGGTGCTCCACCTCGTCGCGGCGCACCAGCACGAGCCTGCGGCGCTGGTCCACCGCGACGCTGTCGAGGACCGCGAGCCGGGGGCCGGACCTGCCGTTTCTGAGCGGTGAACGCGACCGGCCGGTGAGGCGCCGCATCACCAGCACTGTCACGGCCAACAGCGCCCCGATCACAATGACGGCGATCGCGACGCGGATCGGAAGCGCGAGCTGGGAACCGAACAATTGCTGTAGCATCATGCCTCCGCTCTGCTGTAGGGCGTTTCGTGTGCCTGTGGACCACGAGACTTTGCCAGGGGGAAATCCCCATGCCGACGACGACGGCCTCCGGCCCTTTGTCGTCCGCCCGATATGTTCGCCAGCCTCGGTACCCGCACGCGCAGATCGGCGCGCAGGCAGTGATCCTGAGGCTCAAGGCCTAAGGTTTTGTTGATAATCATGGCAGGAATGAAGTCGCCGGCGATTTTGGCGGCACAATGCCGGTCCGGCCCGGCGGGTCGGGCAGGTGGGACGGCCCGGACGCCAGGTGGATAACGCATTATTTCGTCATGCCTTTAGGGACGGATTCACCAAAAGAGCCGAATCAACCGGCTTGGGTCGGTTTTGAGGGCGCGCGGAGCAGGATGGCTGCAATGAGCGGTGAGCGACGGACCGAAAAGGGCGCCGGAGGGCAGGCCGGGCGCGGCCGCGGCGGCCGCGGCGGCGTGCAGGCCGCCGGCCGCATCACGCCTCTGGCGCTGGCCCTCCTGGCCGCGCTGGCCGGGGGCTTCGCCGCCGGGGTGGTGCTCGGCGAGGGGACGAATGCCCTGCTTTCGGCGCTCGTGGCGGCGCTCGCCGTGGTGGGCGCCTTCGAGCTGGTGCTCGCCGTGCGGCGGGCCCTGGCCGGCGGCGCACCGGAGGATCCCCTCGCCAGGGCGGCGCTGGCGGCGTCCGGCGACGCCATGGCGGTGGTGGAGGACGGCGAGCGGGTGGTGGAGTCGAACCCCGCTTATCTGCGCATGTGCCGCAGCGGCATCGACGCCCCGCCGGTGCCCGAGCGTTTCCTGGCCCGCATTCCCGGCAGCCAGCCCATGGTGGGCGAGCTCCTGAACGCCGTCGCCGGCGCCACGGCGGCCACCAGCGCCGTCGCCTTCGCTACCGGGCCGGGCGGACGCAGGCTGGAAGTGTCGGTGCATCCGCTCGGGTCCCCGCGCCGGGTATTGTGGACGCTGCGCATGGCCGAGGACCTGGCCGCCGCCGGGGCCGCGCCGGCCGTCGTCCCGACGATCGACAGCGCGCCCGCGCCGGCGGCCGGGCCGGTGCCGGGGGCGGACCTTGTCGCGGTGTGGGAGCGGGTTCCCGCCGGCCTGCTGCAGTTCTGCGGCGGGCGGGTGCTGGCGCCCAACCTCACCTTCTGCCGCATGCTCGGCTATGCGCTGGCCGATTGGGGGCCGGAGGGCCGCGACATCCGCGAGGTGGTCGCGCCGGCCGATCTGGCCCGGCTGGATCTTGCGCTGGCCTCGGGTGCGGAAGCGACCCTCAGCATCGCGCTCACCCGAAAGGATGGTGGGCACCTGCCGGCGCTGGTGCGCCTCGCACCGGCGCAGCCGCCCGCCGAGGGCATGGTGGCGGCGGCCCTGCCGCTCGATGCACTCGCTGCTTTCATGCCCGCGCGCGAGGGCGGCTCCGGGCCGACGGCGGCGACCGGGGCCATGGCGGCCTCCCCGGACCTGTTCTTCCTCAACGCGCCGCTGGCGCTGGCGCTGGTGGACCCGGCGGGGCGCATCCGCGCCGCCAATGCCGCTTTCGACCGCCTGTTCGGCCGCGATGCGGCGGGCCGGCCCCTGGCGTCCCTGGTGGCGGACGCGGCCGGGGCGGAAGTCCTCCTCGCCGGGGCGCTGCAGCCGGGCGAGCCGCCGGCGCCGTGCGAGGTGACCCTCGCCGGGCCGGCCGGCCGCTCGGCGCGGCTCTATGCGGCGGCGCTCGGGGCCGGCGGCGCGGGCGACATCGCCCTCGCCGCCATCGACACCACCGAGCAGAAGCAGCTGGAGGTGCAGTTCGCCGAATCGCAGAAGCTGCAGGCGGTGGGCCATCTCGCCGGTGGGGTGGCGCACGATTTCAACAACATGCTCACCGCCATCATCGGCTATTGCGACCTGCTGCTGGTGAAGCACCGCCAGAGCGACCCGTCCTTCCCGGACATCATGCAGATCAAGCAGAACGCCAACCGCGCCGCCGGCCTGGTGCGGCAGCTGCTGGCCTTCTCGCGCCGGCAGACCCTGCGCCCGCAGGTGATCGAGCTGGCCGACGTGATCTCGGACGTCTCGGCCCTGCTGCGCCGCCTCATCGGCGAGCGCATCACGCTGGAGGTGCAGCACGCCCGCGAGCTGTGGCCGGTGAAGGTGGACGTCAACCAGTTCGAGCAGGTGATCATCAACCTCGCGGTGAATGCCCGCGACGCCATGCCCGACGGCGGCACGCTGACGGTGCGCACCGCCAACGTCCCGGCGGCGGCCTCCGCCTCCTACGGGCAGCGCCTGCCGGAAGGCGACTATGTGCTGGTGGAGGTGGCGGACACCGGCACCGGCATCCCGCCCGAGATCATGGGCAAGATCTTCGAGCCCTTCTTCTCCACCAAGGAGGTGGGAAAGGGCACCGGCCTCGGCCTTTCCACGGTCTACGGCATCGTCGAGCAGACCGGCGGCACCATCCTCGCGGAGAGCGAGCTGGGCCGCGGCACCACATTCCGCGTGTTCCTGCCGCGCCACACCGGCGCGCCGGAGGAAGAGGCCCCGCGCCCCGCCGAGCCGGAGCCCAAGGTGGCCGACCTCACCGGGCAGGGGCGGGTGCTGCTGGTGGAGGACGAGGACGCGGTGCGCGCCTTCGCCAGCCGCGCGCTGGCCAATCGCGGCTATGAGGTGCTGTCGGCGGCGAGCGGCGTCGAGGCCCTCGAGGTGATGGAGCAGGCGGGGAGCGTGGATCTCGTCATTTCCGACGTGGTCATGCCGGAGATGGACGGCCCGACCCTGCTGCGGGAGCTGCGCGCGCGCGATCCCGCGCTCAAGGTCATCTTCATCTCGGGCTATGCCGAGGAAGCCTTCGCCCGCAACCTGCCGCCGAGCGAGCGCTTTTCGTTCCTGCCCAAGCCCTTTTCCCTCAAGCAGTTGGTGGCGGCGGTGAGCGAGACCTTACGCGCTTGACCTAAGTAGACGGGCGGTTGGGAATTGCGCATTGTCTTGGCCGTGCGGGCCTGCGCGGCGACCTAACCGGCCGCACCGCGGCTTATGCACCAACCCGCCCCGGCTCCTGACCGTATGGTCTTCAGGTGTCCGGGAACAAGGGAGGTCGTCATGGCACTGTCCGGTCGTCGCCGGGAGCTCGCGGGGTGGTCGCGCCTCGCCGTGGCACTGGCATTCGGGTGGACCACGAGCATCTATCCGGCACTGGCGCAATCACCGCCTCCGGCGGATGCGGGTCCGCCGGCTGTCGTCGCTCCGCCACCGCCGAATACGCCGCCGCCCGTCGCGCCGCCCGTGGTGCCGCCGGACCCCGCGGCCGTCGCCCCGGATGCGGGCGCCGCCGTGCCGCCGCCGCCTCCGGCTGCGGCACAGGACGCGCAGCAGCGCTACACCCTCGCCGAGCTGGAGGCGCTGCTTGCGCCCTATGCGCTCTATCCCGACCCGCTGCTGGCGCAGATGCTGCCGGCGACGGTCTATCCGCTGGAGCTGGTGCAGGCCCAGCGCTGGATCGAGCGCAACAGGAAGGCCGTGGGCAAGGGCGACTTCACCGGTGCCGACGCGCAGAAGTGGGACCCCTCGGTCAAGGCCATGGTCCGGTTTCCCTCGGTGGTCGCCAAGCTGAACGAGGACCTGGAATCGACCCAGGCCATCGGCTTCGCCTTCGTGACCCAGCCCGAGGACGTGGCGGCGGCCATCCAGGCCCTGCGCGCGAAGGCCGAGGCGACCGGCTCGTTGCAAAGCAACGACAAGCAGGTGGTGTCGCGGCGTGAGGAGAACGGGCGCAGCATCGTCTACATCACTCCGGCCGACCCGACCGTGATCTACGTTCCCCAGTACGACTATTCCACCATCTATACCGTCGCGGGGGTGGGGCTGCTGGCTTTCGGCGCGGGCATTCTGGTGGGCAATGCCTGGAACAATTCGTGGAACTGGGGCCGTGGCTGGGTCTATCCGCCGGTTTGGCCCGGCTATCCCGGCTGGCGTCCGCCGCCGCCGCGTCCTCCGGGCGGCTGGCCGGGTGGTCCGGGCGGCTGGCCCGGCGGTCCCGGCGGTCCCGGCGGCTGGCCGGGTGGACCGGGAGGTCCTGGTGGTCCCGGAGGGCCTGGCGGTCCGGGAGGTCCGGGAGGTCCTGGTGGTCCCGGCCACTGGGGCGGGCCTGGTCCCGGCGGCGGGCAGCCGTGGAAGCCGAATCCCGGCAAGCCGCTCCCCGGCAAGCCCGGTGGCCCTGGCGGCCCTGGCGGCCCTGGCAAGCCCGGTGGTCCGGGAGGTCCGGGTGGATTCGGCAAGCCCGGCGGTCCGGGTAGTCCGGGAGGTCCGGGCTTCCTGCCCGGCGGAGCGGGCGGGCCTGGCAAGCCGGGCGGTCCCGGCGGTCCCGGCGGTCCCGGCGGCCCGGGTGGATTGGGAAAACCGGGAGGTCCGGGTGGCCCCGGTGGGCCCGGCAAGCCGGGAGGCCCCGGCGCCAAGCCCGGAGGCCCGAGCGGCAAGCCGGGCGGACCCAGCGGGATGAAGAAGGGCCCGTCGGGCGGCGGTTCGCAGATGAAGAGAGGTGGCGGGGGCGGCAAGCCTTCGGTGCGTTCTCAGCAGGTCCGTCCGGGAGGCTATTCGGGGCGTCCGCAGATGCGTTCCGGCGGTGCCCCGCAGATGCGCGGCGGGCCCCAGATGCGCAGCGCCCCGCAGATGCGCGGCGGCCCCCAGATGCGCAGTGCCCCGCGCGGCGGCGGGCCTCAGATGCGCGGCGGCGGTGGCGGCGGCCGTGGCGGCCGCCGTTGATCGGGTGGGCTGAACCGCCCTTTGGATATCGGCCGGCGCGACTCATCGCGCCGGCCGATGCATGTGGGCGGTATTCCGGCCGATGCATGTGGGCGGTATTCGGGACCGAACCGGGGTGCTGCACGGCATGACCCTTTCCCGAGAATCGCTCCATCACGCCTGACACCGCCCCGGCGCACAGGGAGTGCGGCTTGCCCCGCACAATGATCCAGCGGCCTTGTCCGGCTTTCCTTGGGTGATCGGCAGGAGTTCGCACTGCGCACGGCATTGTGTCGCACGGGCGCGGCTGCCGCTGATGCGGACCGGCCCGCTCTCCTGCACGGCATCCTGTGTTGACGGCGCGTCCCGCGACCTTTGCCGGCTGTCCGCGAGCAAACGGAAGCGGCACCGCAGAAGGCATCCCGCTCCCGTCCGCGCCCATGGCGGGGAGGCAAGCGCACCTTCGCCTAAGCGCGCACTTGCCTCCCATCTGGCGCTGCGATAAGGCTGCGGCGTCGTTTCGAATTCCTCTAGCCGAACGGCGCGGTAACGCTTCAGGCGCATCGCCCGATTGTCTTGCTTGGACAATTTGCGCGCTTACAGCCCCGATCCTGCGCCCCGAGGTGCGAGCAAAATGAACGCGTTGCTCATGGATTATCTGCCGGTGGTGATTTTCATCGGCGTGTCGCTGGTGATCGGGCTTGCCCTGCTCGTATCGCCGTTCCTCGTGGCCTATCAGAATCCGGATCCGGAGAAACTGTCGGCCTACGAATGCGGCTTCAATGCGTTCGACGATGCGCGCATGACCTTCGATGCGCGATTCTACCTCGTCGCCATCCTCTTCATCATCTTCGACCTGGAAGTGGCCTTCCTGTTCCCGTGGGCCGTCACGTTCGGCGGCCTCGGCGACCTCGGCTTCTGGTCGATGATGGTGTTCCTCGGTGTGCTCACCGTCGGCTTCATCTACGAATGGCGCAAGGGAGCTCTGGAATGGGACTGACCCCTTCGGCCACCAAGCCCGAGATCGCACCCGCCCCCACGGGCATCGTCGATCCCTCCACCGGCCGCCCCGTGGGCGCGGATGATCCCTTCTTCAAGGAGATCAATTCCGAGCTGGCGGACAAGGGCTTTATCCTCACCACCGCCGACGACCTCATCACCTGGGCGCGTACCGGCTCGCTCATGTGGATGACCTTCGGCCTTGCGTGCTGCGCCGTGGAGATGATGCAGGTCTCCATGCCGCGCTACGACGTGGAGCGCTTCGGCTTCGCCCCGCGCGCCTCGCCGCGCCAGTCGGACGTGATGATCGTCGCCGGCACGCTCACCAACAAGATGGCCCCGGCCCTGCGCAAGGTCTACGACCAGATGCCGGAGCCGCGCTACGTCATCTCCATGGGCTCCTGCGCCAATGGCGGCGGCTATTACCACTTCTCCTATGCGGTGGTGCGCGGCTGCGACCGCATCGTGCCGGTGGACATCTATGTGCCGGGCTGCCCGCCCACGGCGGAGGCGCTGCTCTACGGCGTGCTGCTGCTGCAGAAGAAAATCCGCCGCATCGGCACCATCGAGCGCTGAGCCGGGAGCATTTCGATGGACGAGACCCTGAACGACCTCGCGGCGCATGTCACGGCGGCCCTTCCCGGCACCGTGCTCGGCTCCACGGTGGCCCATGGCGAGCTGACGCTCTGGATCGAGCCGGCCCAGATCGTCAAGGCGGCGACCTTCCTGCGGGACGACCCCGCCTGCCTGTTCCACTGCATCGTGGATGTGTGCGGCGTGGACTATCCGGCCCGCGAGAAGCGCTTCGACGTGGTCTACCACCTGCTGTCGCTGAAGCAGAACGTGCGCATCCGCCTGAAGGTGGAGACCGACGAGGACACCCCGGTGCCCTCCATCTGCTCCGTCTTCATGGGCGCCAACTGGTTCGAGCGGGAGGCCTACGACATGTACGGCATCCTGTTCACCGGACATCCGGAACTGCGCCGCCTTTTGACCGACTACGGCTTTGACGGCCATCCCCTGCGCAAGGACTTCCCGACCACGGGCTTCGTGGAGGTGCGCTACGACGACGAGCAGAAGCGCGTGGTCTACGAGCCGGTGCGCCTGCCGCAGGAATTCCGCAACTTCGACTTCCTCTCCCCGTGGGAGGGCGTGGACTACGTCCTTCCCGGTGACGAGAAGGCCTCGGGCCAGCCGCCCGTTCCCCCCAAGGCCGGCTGAGGGAGCGCCTTATGGTTGACATCGCCGACGAGATGAAGCCGGCCGACAAGGTCCGCAACTTCCAGATCAATTTCGGCCCGCAGCACCCGGCTGCGCATGGCGTGCTGCGCCTCGTGCTGGAGCTGGATGGCGAGGTGGTCGAGCGGGTGGACCCGCATATCGGCCTCCTGCACCGCGGCACCGAGAAGCTGATCGAGGCCAAGACCTATCTGCAGGCCGTGCCCTATTTCGACCGGCTCGACTATTGCGCGCCCATGAACCAGGAGCACGCCTTCTGCCTCGCGGCGGAAAAGCTGCTCGGCATCGAGGTGCCCAAGCGCGGCCAGCTGATCCGCGTGCTGTATTCCGAGATCGGGCGCCTGCTCTCCCACCTCCTCAACGTGACCACGTTCGCCATGGACGTGGGCGCGCTGACCCCGCCGCTGTGGGGCTTCGAGGAGCGCGAGAAGCTCATGATCTTCTATGAGCGCGCCTCGGGCAGCCGCATGCATGCGGCCTATTTCCGGCCCGGCGGCGTGCACCAGGACCTGCCGCGCGCGCTGGTGGAGGACATCGGCGCCTTCTGCGACCCGTTCCTGAAGCTGCTGGACGATCTCGACGGCCTCGTCACCGAGAACCGCATCTTCAAGCAGCGCACCGTGGACATCGGCGTGGTGTCGCTTGAGGACGCGCTGGCCTGGGGCTTTTCCGGCGTGATGGTGCGCGGCTCCGGCGCCGCCTGGGACCTGCGCCGCGCCCAGCCCTACGAGTGCTATTCCGAGCTCGACTTCGACATCCCCATCGGCAAGCACGGCGACTGCTACGACCGCTACGTGGTGCGCATGGAAGAGATGCGCCAGTCCACGAAGATCATGAAGCAGTGCGTCGAACGCCTGCTGAAGGAGGCGGGGCCGGTCTCCACCGCCGACAACAAGATCGTGCCGCCCAAGCGGGGCGAGATGAAGCGCTCCATGGAAGCGCTCATCCACCACTTCAAGCTCTATACCGAGGGCTTCCACGTGCCGGAAGGCGACGTCTATGCCGCGGTCGAGGCGCCCAAGGGCGAGTTCGGCGTCTATCTGGTCTCCGACGGCACCAACAAGCCCTATCGCTGCAAGATCCGCGCGCCGGGTTTCGCCCACCTCCAGGCGATGGATTTCCTGTGCCGCGGCCACATGCTCGCCGACGTGTCGGCGGTGCTGGGCTCGCTCGATATCGTGTTCGGCGAGGTGGACCGCTGATGGCCCGCCTTTCCGCCTCCCTCTGCCCGATGCCGGCGTGCGCTCCGCGCGCGGCTCGTTCCGGGATCTGACCCCATGTCCGTCCGCCGCCTCGCCGCAGAGCAGCCCGAGAGCTTCGACTTCACGCCGGAGCTCGAGGCCATCGCCCAGAAGCTGATCGCGAAATATCCCGAGGGCCGCCAGGCCAGCGCCGTGGTGCCGCTGCTCTGGGAGACCCAGAAGGCAGCCGGCGGCTGGCTTCCCGAGCCCGCGATCCGCGCCGTGGCCGACCGCCTCGGCATGGCGCATATCCGCGTGCTGGAGGTCGCCACCTTCTACACCATGTTCAACCTGGAGCCGGTGGGGAAGTATTTCGTGCAGCTGTGCGGCACGACCCCCTGCATGCTGCGTGGCGCCGAAGCCATCCGGGATGTGTGCGAGAAGAAGATCGGCCACGAGCGGCACGTTTCCGCCGACGGCGTCTTCTCGTGGCTTGAGGTGGAGTGCCTCGGGGCCTGCACCAATGCGCCCATGGTGCAGATCAACGACGATTACTACGAGGACCTGACGCCCGAGAGCTTCGAGAAGCTCCTCGACGACCTTGCCGCCGGCCGTCCGGTGAAGGTGGGTCCGCAGAATGCGCGCCGCGGCTCCGAGCCCGAGGGCGGGCCGCGGGTGCTCACCGATCCCGCGCTCTACGCCTTCAAGACGACAGTGCCGGGCTTTGCCGGCGCCCCCGCCACCGAGACCCCGGACCTCCTCGCCGCCGGCCTCCCGCGCGCGGCGGCCGAGAGCCCGGTCGATCCCACCGCTGCCGTGTCGGCGGCTCAGGAGAAGGCGGCGGACGGCGCGGACACCCGCGAGAAGCGCGAGGCCGTCGCGGCCGAAGCCACCAAGCCGTCCGGCGCAGGGGAGTGACCGCCATGCTCGCCGACAAGGACCGTATCTTTACGAACCTCTACGGTTTCCACGACTTCGGCCTCAAGGGCGCGCTCGCCCGCGGCAACTGGGACGGCACCAAGGCCATCCTGGAAAAGGGCCGGGACTGGATCATCAACGAGATGAAGGTCTCCGGCCTGCGCGGTCGCGGCGGCGCCGGCTTCTCCACGGGCATGAAGTGGTCCTTCATGCCCAAGCAGTCCGACGGGCGCCCGCATTATCTCGTGGTGAACGCCGACGAATCCGAGCCCGGGACCTGCAAGGACCGGGAGATCATGCGCAACGATCCGCACACGCTGATCGAAGGCTGCCTGATCGCCTCCTTCGCCATGGGCGCCCACGCCGCCTACATCTATGTGCGCGGCGAGTACATCTACGAGCGCGAACGCCTGCAGGCGGCCATCGACGAGGCCTATGAGGCCCGCCTGATCGGCAAGGACAATATCTACGATTACCCCTTCGACCTTTACGTGCACCATGGTGCCGGCGCCTATATCTGCGGCGAGGAGACGGCGCTGCTGGAGAGCCTCGAGGGCAAGAAGGGCATGCCGCGGCTGAAGCCGCCGTTCCCGGCCAATATGGGCCTTTATGGCTGCCCGACCACCGTGAACAACGTGGAGAGCATCGCGGTGGCCCCCACCATCCTGCGGCGCGGGGCGGCCTGGTTCTCCTCCATCGGCCGGCCGAACAACGTGGGCACCAAGCTGTTCAGCCTGGCCGGCCACGTGAACACGCCCTGCGTGGTGGAAGATGCCATGAGCATCCCGTTCCGGGAGCTGGTGGAAAAGCACGGCGGCGGCGTGCGCGGCGGCTGGGACAATCTGCTCGGCATCATCCCCGGTGGCGCCTCCTGCCCGGTGATCCCGGCGGAGCAGTGCGAAGACCTGATCATGGACTTCGACGGCACCCGCGCGGTGAAATCCTCCTTCGGCACGGCGGGCGTGCTGGTGATGGACAAGTCCACGGACATCATCAAGGCGATTGCCCGCATCTCCGCCTTCTTCAAGCACGAGAGCTGCGGCCAGTGCACGCCCTGCCGCGAGGGCACGGGCTGGATGTGGCGCGTGGTGAACCGCATGGCCGAAGGCCGCGCCCAGAAGCGCGAGATCGACATGCTGCTGGAAGTGACGACCCAGATCGAGGGCCACACCATCTGCGCGCTCGGCGATGCCGCCGCGTGGCCGGTGCAGGGCCTCATCCGCCACTATCGTCACGTGATCGAGGCGCGCATCGACCAGTATGCCGCCAACCCGCATCCGGACCCGGTTCCGGTGGCGGCGGAGTGAGAGCGTCCCGCGTGGCGCGCGCGTCGCGACAGGCGGGAAGGGGACTGACACGGGAGGCCAGGCGCGCTGCGTCGTGTCTCCCGCCGTGCACGGCGCGGCACAAGGCGAGGTGGAAGTGATGGCGAAGATCGTCGTCGACGGCACAGAAGTCGATGTTCCGGCCGAATACACGCTGCTCCAGGCGTGCGAGGCGGCGGGCGTCGAGATTCCGCGCTTCTGCTTCCATGAGCGGCTGTCCATCGCCGGCAATTGCCGCATGTGCCTGGTGGAAGTGAAGGGCGGGCCGCCCAAGCCCACCGCGTCCTGCGCCATGGCGGTGAAGGACCTGCGCCCCGGCCCCAATGGCGAGCCGCCGGTGGTGCTCACCAAGAGCCCCATGGTGAAGAAGGCGCGCGAAGGGGTGATGGAGTTCCTGCTCATCAACCACCCGCTGGACTGCCCGATCTGCGACCAGGGCGGCGAGTGCGACCTGCAGGATCAGGCCATGGCCTATGGCGCGGACACCTCGCGCTTCGCCGAGAACAAGCGCGCGGTCGAGGACAAATATATCGGCCCGCTGGTGCGCACCTCCATGAACCGGTGCATCCAGTGCACCCGCTGCGTGCGCTTCTCCACGGAAGTCGCCGGCGTGCCGGACCTCGGCGCCATCGGCCGCGGCGAGGACATGGAGATCACCACCTATCTCGAGCACGCCATGCGCTCGGAGATGCAGGGCAACGTGGCGGACCTGTGCCCGGTGGGCGCGCTCACCCACAAGCCCTACCAGTTCCACGCCCGGCCGTGGGAGCTGATCAAGACCGAGTCCATCGACGTGATGGACGCGGTCGGCTCCAATATCCGCATCGACACCCGCGGCCGTGAGGTGATGCGCATCCTGCCGCGCATCAACGACCTCGTGAACGAGGAGTGGATCTCCGACAAGTCCCGCTATGTGTGGGACGGCCTGAAGGTGCAGCGCCTCGACCGGCCCTATGTGCGCAAGGATGGCCGGCTGGTGGCCGCGTCCTGGTCCGAGGCGTTCGGCGCCATCGCCGCCAAGGTGAAGGCCGCGCCGGCGGCGAAGGTGGGCGCCATCGTCGGCGACCTCGCCAGCGTGGAGGAGGTGTTTGCCCTCAAGGCGCTCATGGGCAAGCTGGGTTCTGCCAACATCGACTGCCGCCAGGACGGGGCGGCGCTCGATCCGGCGCTCGGCCGCGCCACCTATGTGTTCAATCCCACCATCGCCGGCATCGACGAGGCGGATGCCATCCTGCTGGTGGGCACGGATCCGCGCCACGAAGCCTCCGTCATCAATGCGCGCATCCGCAAGCGCTGGCGGCAGGGCGGGCTCAAGGTGGGCTTGGTCGGCGCCAAGGTGGACCTGACCTATCCCTATGAGTATCTCGGCGCCGGCCCGGACAGCCTCTCCGACCTCGCCGGCACCGGCGCCTTCGGCGACGTGCTGCGCAAGGCGGAGCGCCCGCTGGTCATCGTCGGTCAGGGCGCGCTGGCGCGGCCGGACGGCGCCGCGGTGCTGGCGCTGGCGGCCCGCGTGGCGGTGGCCTGCGGCGCGGTGAAGGACGGCTGGAACGGCTTCGCGGTGCTCCACACCGCCGCGGCCCGTGTCGGCGCCCTCGACGTGGGCGCGGTGCCCGGCGCGGGCGGGCTCGACGTGGCGGCCATGACCGCTCCCGGCGGCCTCGACGTCGCCTTCCTGATGGGCGCCGACGAGGTGGAGGTCGCCCCTGGCGCCTTCGTCGTCTATCTCGGCACCCATGGCGACAAGGGTGCCCACCGGGCCGATGTCATCCTGCCCGGCGCGGCCTATCCGGAAAAGTCCGGCCTCTACGTGAACACGGAAGGCCGGGTGCAGTTCGCCAACCGCGCCGCCTTCCCGCCCGGCGAGGCCCGCGAGGACTGGGCCATCCTGCGCGCCTTGTCGGAGGTGCTGGGCCGGACCCTGCCGTTCGACAACGTGCCGGCGCTCAGGGCGCAGCTCGTTGCTGCCTATCCCCATCTCGGCCATATCGACGAGGCGGCGGCGGCGGATCCGGCGGCGGTGGTGACGCTGGCCCAGGCGGGCGGCACTGTGGACAAGGCGGCGTTCGCGCTGCCCATCGAGGATTTCTTCCTCACCAACCCCATCGCCCGCGCCTCCGCGGTGATGGCCGAATGCTCCGCGCTTCGCCTCGGGGCGACGGCGCAGGCGGCGGAGTGACGGGGATGGCGGCGTTGGTGATCGGGACGGCTGAAAGCGGCACGGGATCGAGGACATGAACTGGCAGGATACCCTTATCCAGGTGCTGATCATCCTCGGGCAGAGTCTCGCTCTGCTCGTGGCGCTCCTGATTTTCATCGCCTTCATCCTGCTCGCCGACCGCAAGATCTGGGCGGCGGTGCAGCTGCGGCGCGGGCCGAACGTGGTGGGGCCCTTCGGCCTCCTGCAGTCCTTCGCCGACCTGCTCAAGTTCGTGCTGAAGGAGCCGACCATTCCGGCGGGCTCCAACAAGGCCATTTTCCTGCTCGCCCCGCTGGTGACCTGCGTGCTCGCGCTCGCCGCCTGGGCGGTGGTGCCCATCGCGGACGGCTGGGTAATCGCCGACCTGAACGTGGGCGTGCTCTACATCTTCGCCATCTCGTCGCTGGGCGTGTACGGCATCATCATGGGCGGCTGGGCCTCGAACTCGAAGTACCCGTTCCTGGCGTCCCTGCGGTCGGCGGCGCAGATGGTGTCCTACGAGGTCTCCATCGGCTTCGTGATCATCACCGTGCTGATGTGCGCAGGTTCGCTGAACCTGACCGCCATCGTCGAGGCGCAGAACGGCCGGTTCGGGTTCCTGAACTGGTATTTCCTGCCGCTCCTGCCCATGTTCGTCATCTTCTTCGTCTCGGCGCTGGCCGAGACGAACCGCCCGCCCTTCGACCTCGTGGAAGCGGAATCGGAGCTGGTGGCGGGCTTCATGACCGAATACGGCTCGACGCCCTACCTGCTGTTCATGCTCGGCGAGTACGTGGCCATCATGACCATGTGCGCCATGGCCACCATCCTGTTCCTCGGCGGCTGGCTCTCGCCGCTGCCGTTCCCGCCCTTCACCTGGGTGCCGGGGCTGGTGTGGTTCGTCATCAAGCTGTGCTTCATGTTCTTCCTCTTCGCCATGGCGAAGGCCATGGTGCCGCGCTATCGCTACGACCAGCTCATGCGGCTCGGCTGGAAGGTGTTCCTGCCGATCTCGCTCATTGCTGTGGTGGTGGTCGCGAGCGTCCTGCACTTCACCGGGATGGCGCCGCGATGAGCCAGCCCCGTCCCAATCCGCACCGCCTTCCGGGAGAGCGTCCATGAAGCTCGATCAGGCCGCGCGCGGCCTCTTCATGACGGAGCTGGTTTCCGGCTTCTTCCTCGCCATGCGCTATTTCTTCAAGCCCAAGGCGACCTTGAACTATCCCTTCGAGAAGGGGCCGCTGTCGCCACGCTTCCGCGGCGAGCACGCGCTGCGCCGCTATCCCAACGGGGAAGAGCGCTGCATCGCCTGCAAGCTGTGCGAGGCCATCTGCCCGGCGCAGGCCATCACCATCGAGGCCGGCCCGCGCCGGAACGACGGCACGCGCCGCACCACCCGCTACGACATCGACATGGTGAAGTGCATCTATTGCGGCTTCTGCCAGGAAGCCTGCCCGGTGGATGCCATCGTCGAGGGACCGAACTTCGAGTTCGCCACCGAGACGCGTGAGGAACTCTATTACGACAAGGAAAAGCTGCTCGCCAACGGCGACCGGTGGGAGCGCGAGATCGCGCGCTCCATCGCGCTCGACGCGCCGTACCGCTGAGCACGCCTGCCGCCGCAGGCAAGGGACCGATGGTGCCGGCTTCCGGCCGGCAGTGGGGGACAGCCGAGCGTCGCGCGTCCTGCGCGACGACACGACAGTGGACTTTTGGGATGCGTCAAGGCAATCGACAGGCCGGCCGCCATAAGGGGCCGGACATGACCGGCGCGGGCGCGCCGCGGGGAGGGGGGCTTCGCGCATGAGCGTCGCGGCAGCGTTTTTCTATCTCTTCGCCTTCGTGCTGGTGGCGTCCGCCTTCATGGTGATCTCCTCCCGCAACCCGGTGCAGTCCGTGCTGTTCCTCATCCTCGCCTTCGTGAACGCGGCGGGGCTGTTCATCCTGATCGGGGCCGAGTTCCTCGCCCTGATCCTGGTGGTGGTCTATGTGGGCGCGGTGGCGGTGCTCTTCCTCTTCGTCGTGATGATGCTCGACGTGGACTTCGTGGAGCTGCGCCAGGGCTTTCTGCAGTATCTGCCGGTGGGCGTGGTCGTGGGCCTCGTCTTCCTGGCCGAGCTGGTGCTGGTCGTGGGGGCGTGGGCGACCGGGCCCGGCGTCGCGTCGGCGGTCAAGTCGGCGCCGCCGTCGGTGGGCGACGTGGGCAATGTCCAGGCCATCGGGCATGTGCTCTACACGGACTACATCTACTTCTTTCAGGCGGCGGGCTTCGTGCTTCTCGTCGCCATGATCGGCGCCATCGTGCTCACGCTCCGCCACAAGGCGAACGTGAAGCGCCAGGACATCTCGGCGCAGGTCGCGCGCACCGCCAAGACCGCCATGGACGTGGTCAAGGTGCGCCCCGGCCAGGGCCTTTGAGGGGGATGGGCATGGACATCGGTCTCTCCCACTATCTCACCGTCGCGGCGATCCTGTTCACGCTGGGGACGCTGGGCATCTTCCTCAACCGGAAGAACGTGATCGTCATCCTCATGTCGGTGGAGCTGATCCTGCTCGCCGTGAACATCAACCTGGTCTCGTTCTCCGCCTTTCTCGGGAACCTGACGGGCCAGATCTTCGCGCTGCTCGTCCTCACCGTCGCGGCGGCCGAGGCGGCCATCGGCCTCGCCATCCTCGTGGTGTTCTACCGCAACCGCGGTTCGATCGCCGTCGAGGACATCAACGCCATGAAGGGCTGAGGCCATGTATCAGGCGATCGTCTTCTTCCCCCTCCTCGGCTTCCTCATCGCGGGCCTGTTCGGCCGCGCCATCGGCGCGCGGGCGAGCGAGGTGGTGACCACCTCGCTGCTCTTCATCGCGTGCCTCCTGGCCTGGATCGCCTTCTTCAGCGTCGGCTTTGGTGACCACGACACGCGCGTGCAGGTGATGAAGTGGATCTATGTGGGCGACCTCAAGATCGACTGGGCCTTCCGCATCGACACCATGACCGTGATCATGCTGATCGTGGTCACCTCGGTGTCCTCGCTGGTGCACCTCTACTCCATCGGCTACATGCACGAGGATCCGAGCCGGCCGCGCTTCTTCGCCTATCTGTCCCTGTTCACCTTCGCCATGCTCATGCTGGTGACCGCGGACAACCTGCTGCAGCTGTTCTTCGGCTGGGAAGGCGTGGGCCTCGCCTCCTATCTGCTCATCGGCTTCTGGTACGAGAAGCCATCGGCCAACGCCGCGGCCATGAAAGCCTTCGTGGTCAACCGCGTGGGTGACTTCGGCTTCATGCTCGGCATCTTCGCCGTGTTCGTGATGACCGGCTCGGTGACATTCGAGCAGGTGTTCGCCGCGGCCCCGTCGCTCGCCGGCAAGACCATCGACTTCCTCGGCCATCAGTGGGATGCGCCCACGGTCATCGCCCTGCTGCTGTTCGTCGGCGCCATGGGCAAGTCGGCCCAGTTCCTGCTGCACACCTGGCTGCCCGACGCCATGGAGGGCCCGACCCCGGTGTCCGCCCTCATCCACGCCGCCACCATGGTGACGGCCGGCGTGTTCATGGTGGCGCGCATGTCGCCCATCTTCGAACTGTCGCAGACCGCGCTCAACGTGGTGATGCTGGTGGGGGCGACCACCGCCTTCTTCGCCGCCACGGTCGGCCTGGTGCAGAACGACATCAAGAAGGTGATCGCCTATTCCACCTGCTCCCAGCTCGGCTACATGTTCGTGGCCATGGGGGCAGGGGCCTATTCCATCGGCATGTTTCACCTGGTGACGCACGCCTGTTTCAAGGCGCTCCTGTTCCTCGGCGCCGGCTCGGTCATCAACGCGATGCACCATGAGCAGGACATGCGGCACATGGGCGGGCTCGCCAAGAAGATCCCCTTCACCTACGGCATGATGCTGATCGGGACCCTGGCCATCACCGGCTTCCCTTTCCTTGCGGGCTACTACTCCAAGGACGCCATCATCGAATCCGCGTGGGCCTCGCACAATTATTTCGCCCTCTACGGCTGGGTCATGACCGTGGCGGCGGCGGCGCTGACCTCCTTCTATTCCTGGCGTCTGATCTTCCTCACCTTCCATGGCCACCCGCACGATCTCCACCACTATGAGGCGGCGCATGAATCGCCGCGGGTGATGACCATTCCGCTCGGCGTGCTGGCGGTGGGCTCGGTGATCGCGGGCTTTGCGCTCTACAACGTGTTCGTGGGCGAGGGCGTGCACCACTTCTTCCGCCACTCCATCTTCATGGGCGCGGAAAACCACATCCTCCACGCAATCCACGACATCCCGCTGTTGGCGAAATACCTGCCGACGCTCATGATGGTGCTCGGCTTCGTGATCGCCTACTGGTTCTACGTGGTCGATCGCACGGTCCCGGTGGCGCTGGCGAAGTCGCAGGACGCGCTCTACCAGTTCCTGCTCAACAAGTGGTACTTCGACGAGCTGTACGACCGCATCTTCGTGAAGCCTGCCTTGTGGATCGGCCGGCTGCTGTGGAAGCGCGGCGACGGCACCATCATCGACGGTTTCGGTCCGGACGGCGTCTCCGCCCGCGTGCTCGACGTGACCGGCCGGGTGGTGCGGCTCCAGACCGGCTACCTCTACCATTACGCCTTCGTGATGCTCATCGGCGTCGCGGCTTTCATCACCTGGTTCATGTTCGCCGGAGTGTGACGATGACCGACTGGCCCATCCTCTCCGTCGTAACGTTCCTGCCGCTGGTCGGCGCGCTCTTCATCCTGGTGGTGCGGGGCGACGACGAGGTGTCCGCGCGCAACGCCCGCTGGGTGGCGCTGTGGACCACGCTCGTCACCTTCGTGGTGTCGCTGCTGCTGCTGCCGGGCTTCGATCCGGCCGCGTCCGGCTTCCAGTTCGTGGAAAAGAAGGCCTGGCTCGGCGAGCTCGCCGCCTACCACATGGGCGTGGACGGCATCTCGCTGCCCTTCGTCCTGCTCACGACCTTCCTCATGCCCTTCTGCATCCTCGCCTCCTGGGAGAGCGTGCACAAGCGGGTGAAGGAATACATGATCGCGTTCCTGGTGCTCGAGACCTTGATGATCGGCACCTTCTGCGCCCTCGACCTCGTCCTCTTCTACTTCTTCTTCGAGGGCGGCCTGATCCCGATGTTCCTCATCATCGGCATCTGGGGCGGTCAGCGGCGCATCTACGCGGCCTTCAAGTTCTTCCTCTACACGCTGGCCGGTTCCGTGCTGATGATGCTCGCCATCATGGCCATGTACTGGCAGTCTGGTACCACCGACGTGCCGACGCTGCTGACCCACGGCTTCCCGTCCGGGATGCAGACCTGGCTGTGGCTGGCCTTCTTCGCCTCCTTCGCGGTGAAGATGCCCATGTGGCCGGTGCATACCTGGCTGCCCGACGCCCATGTGGAGGCGCCCACCGCGGGCTCCGTCATCCTGGCCGGCGTTCTGCTGAAGATGGGCGGCTACGGCTTCCTGCGCTATTCGCTGCCCATGTTCCCGGAAGCGAGCCATTATTTCGCGCCGCTGGTGTTCACCCTCTCGGTGGTCGCCATCATCTACACGTCGCTGGTGGCCCTCGTTCAGGAGGACATCAAGAAGCTGATCGCCTATTCGTCCATCGCCCACATGGGCTTCGTGACCATGGGCATCTTCGCCATGAACGAGCAGGGCCTGCAGGGGGCCATGTTCCTCATGATCTCCCACGGCTTCGTCTCCGGCGCGCTGTTCCTGTGCGTGGGCGTCATCTATGACCGCCTGCACACCCGCGAGATCGCGGCCTACGGCGGCCTCGTGCACCGCATGCCGCTCTACGCCACGGTGCTGATGATCTTCACCATGGCCAACGTGGGCCTGCCGGGCACCTCTGGCTTCATCGGCGAATTCCTGACCATGCTGGCGGCGTTCGAGCGCAACACCTGGATCGCCTTCTTCGCAGCGACCGGCGTGATCCTCTCGGCGGGCTATGCCCTGTGGCTCTATCTCAGGGTGGTCTTCGGGCCGCTTGAAAAGGAGAAGCTGAAAACCATGCTGGACCTCTCCCCCCGGGAGCAGGCGATCATGGTGCCGCTGGTGGTCATCACCATCCTCTTTGGCGTGTGGCCCGCGCCCATCCTCAACATGACATCCCATGCGGTGAACGCGGTCGTCGCGCGCACCGACCAAGTGGCCGGCGCGGTGAAGACCGCCCTGCTGCTGAGCTTTTAGATCTCGAGGTCGCCTCAATGACGCAGCTCCTGCCTCCCATCGGCGCGATCCTGCCCGAACTGGTGCTCGCCATCTCGGCGATCGTGCTGATCCTGATCGGCGCGGTCCGCGGGGAGGGGTCGGCGAACCTCGTCACCGGCCTCGCCATCGCCGTGCTCGCGGCGGTCGGCGTGCTGGTGCTGCTTCAGCCCGCGGGCGAAGTCACGGCCTTCCACGGCTCGCTCGTGGTGGATGCCTATGGCCGCTTCATGAAGCTGCTCGCGGTGCTCGGCGCCGTGGTGTCGCTGATCATGGCGGTGGACTGGCAGGCGCGGGAGAAGCAGGCGAAGTTCGAGTATGCGGTGCTCATCCTCATCGCGACCCTCGGCATGTGCATGCTGATTTCCGCGGGTGACCTGATCGCGCTCTATCTCGGCCTCGAGCTTATGAGCCTGCCGCTCTATGTGGTGGCGGCCATCAACCGGGATTCGGTCCGTTCCACCGAGGCGGGTCTGAAATATTTCGTCCTCGGCTCCCTGTCCTCGGGCATGCTGCTCTACGGCGCCTCGCTCATCTATGGCTTCACCGGCTCGGTGAACTTCCTCGAGATCGCGGCGGTGGCGAAGGAGCCCACCCTCGGGCTGATCTTCGGCCTCGTGTTCCTCATTGCGGGCATGTGCTTCAAGGTCTCGGCGGTGCCGTTCCACATGTGGACGCCGGACGTCTATGAGGGCGCGCCCACCCCCGTCACCGCCTTCTTCGCCTCCGCGCCGAAGGCGGCGGCCATGGCCATCTTCGTGCGCGTCGTCATCGAGGCGTTCCCCCATGTGACCCACCAGTGGCAGCAGATCGTCGCCTTCGTCTCGCTGGCCTCCATGGTGCTCGGCGCCTTCGCCGCCATCGGCCAGCGCAACATCAAGCGACTGCTGGCCTATTCGTCCATCGGCCACATGGGCTTCGCCCTCGTGGGCCTCGCCGCCGGCACGGCGGAGGGCGTGCGCGGCGTGCTCCTGTACATGGCCATCTATGTGGTGATGACGCTGGGCACGTTTGCCTGCGTGCTCACCATGCGCCGCAAGGGCCAGGCGGTGGAGACCATCGAGGACCTCGCCGGCCTCGCCCGCCGCAGCCCGCTGATGGCGCTCATGCTCGGCGCGCTCATGTTCTCGCTCGCCGGCATCCCGCCGCTCGCGGGTTTCCTCGCCAAGTATTACGTGTTCGTGGCGGCGATCCAGGCCGGGCTCTACGGCCTCGCCGTGGTGGGCGTCCTCGCCTCGGTGGTGGGTGCGTTCTATTATCTGCGCGTCGTCAAGATCATCTATTTCGACGAGCCGGTGGACGCCTTCGATCCCATGCCGACGGAGCTGAAGGCGGTGCTGGCGGTGAGCGGGCTTTTCACCATCTTCTATTTCGTCTATCCCGCTCCTCTCATCGAGGCTGCGGGTGCCGCTGCCCGTTCGCTCTTCTGAACGATGGCTCATTACGAATTCCAGGGTTCCACGGTTCCCATCGTCCGCTTCACCCAGATCGGCTCCACCAACGCCGAGGGGATGGCTCGCCTTGCCCGGAACGAGACGTTCCCGGTCTGGCTGGTGGCGGATATCCAGACGGCCGGCCGCGGCCGGCGGGGCCGCCCCTGGACGTCGGAGCTGGGCAACCTGTTTGCCACCCTGGTGCTGCCCAATCCGGCGCCGGTCGCGAACCTCGCCCAGCTCTGTTTCGTGGCGGGCCTCGCGCTGCGCGACGCCGTGCTCGCGGCGGCGCCGCAGATCCGGCCCGACGCGCTGAAGCTCAAATGGCCCAACGACCTGCTGCTGGACGGCGGCAAGGTGGCGGGCATCCTGGTGGAAGGGGGGACCGATCCCTCCGGCCGGCCGGCGGCGGTGATCGGTTTCGGCGTCAACTGCCTGCACCATCCCGAGGACCTGCCCTATCGGGCGACCAGCCTTGAGGAATCCGGCGCGCCCACGGCGCCCGACCGGCTGCTGGAAGCGCTCGACCTTGCCATGGCGGTGCGGCTCAACCAGTGGAATGCGGGCGCCGGCTTTCCGGTCATCCGGACCGACTGGATGCGCCATGCCCTCGGCATGGGCGATCAGGTGAGCGTCCGGATCGGCGAGCGCGAGGTGGTGGGGCGGTTCGAGAATATAGATACGCGCGGCGCCATGATGCTGCGCCGCAAGGACGGCATCGCCGAGATCATCACCGCGGGCGATGTCTCCCTCGGCAAGTCGGATTGAGGGGCCGGGACACCCGGCGGGGGACGCCCGGCCGAGACGGCCCTTGCATTGCGGCGCGCGGGCCGCTTCATTGGGGTCGATCCTGATTGCCCGCCCCCGGCCGTAGCGGACCCTGCTCCGCCGGCCTCCTGATTTTCGGCCCGCCCGCCCGCGAGCCCGGCATCCGCCGGGCGCTTCCCGGCGCGGGCGCCGCGTTTGGAAGCGACCCTTTGATGGCACCAACCGACGAACTGGTCTTCGCACCCCTCGGCGGGGTTGGCGAGATCGGAATGAATCTCGGCCTGTACGGCTTCGGTCCCCGCAAGGCACGCACCTGGCTCATCGTCGATCTCGGCATGAGCTTCGCCGGCGAGGAGGCGCCCGGCGTCGATCTCGTCCTGCCCGACATCCGCTTCCTGGAGACCGAGCGGAAGAACATTGCGGGCCTCGTGCTCACCCATGGCCACGAGGACCATATCGGCGCCGTGCTGGACCTGTGGCCGCGCCTGAAATGCCCCATCTACACCACGGGCTTCACCGCCGGCCTGCTGGAGGCGAAGCGCGCCGGCGAGCCGGGGGCGCCATCCCAGCTGCCGATCACCGTGGTGCGGCGGGGCGCGCCGGTGGAGCTCGGACCGTTCTCGGTGGAGTTCATCCCCGTCGCCCATTCGATTCCGGACAGCCACGCCCTCGCCATCCGAACCAAGGCGGGGCTGGTGGTGCATACCGGCGATTGGAAGCTCGATCCCACCCCCGTCGTCGGCCTTCCCACCGACGTGGCCCGCCTCGCGGCGCTGGGCGACGAGGGCGTGCGCGCCATCATCTGCGATTCCACCAACGCCATCCGCGACGGCGTATCCCCCTCCGAGGCGGAGGTGGCAGCCTCGCTGCGGCAGATCGTCGGCAAGGCCAGGCACCGGGTGGCGTTCACCACCTTCTCGTCGAACGTGGCGCGCATCCGCGGCATCGCCGAGGCGGCGTACGCCAACGGGCGCGAGGTGGTGGTGGTGGGACGGGCACTGGAGCGCGTCATCGGCGTCGCCCGCGAGCAGGGCCTTCTGGACGGCGTGCCGGCCTTTCGTTCGGCGGAGGCCTATGGCTACCTGCCGCGCGAGAAGGTGGTGGCCATCCTCACCGGAAGCCAGGGCGAGCCGCGCGCCGCGTTGCGCCGCATCGCCGACGACGATCATCCGGAGATCGCCCTGTCGCCCGGCGACCTCGTGGTGTTCTCCTCGCGCACCATTCCCGGCAACGAGAAGGTGGTGAACCACATCGTCAACGCCCTCATCAAAAGGGGCGTCGAGGTGCTGACCGACCGCCAGGCGCTGGTCCATGTGTCGGGCCACCCGCGCCGGGGCGAGCTCACGGAAATGTACCGGCTGGTGCGCCCCCAGGTGGCGGTGCCGGTCCATGGCGAGGCGCTGCACCTCCACGAGCACGCGTTGCTCGCCAAGAGCCTCGGCGTGCCGGAGGTGGTCAATTGCTATGACGGGCACGTCATCCGCCTCGCCCCCGGCCCGGCCGAGCGGGTGGACGATGTGCCGTTCGGCCGCCTCTACAAGGATGGCCGCCTGCTGATCGCCGACGGTGCCCGCTCCATCCCCGAGCGGCGCAAGCTCTCTTATGTGGGCGCGGTGTCGGTGGCCGTGGCGGTGGACCGGCAGGGCGGCCTTGCTGGCGACCCTTCGGTGGAGATCACCGGCATTCCCGAGCGCGGGGAGGGGGGCATCGACATGCTCGACCACGTGCTCGACACGGTGGTGGCGACGCTGGACGGCCTGCCCAAGGCCCGCCGCCGCGATCCCGACGCCCTGGCGGAGACGCTGGAGCGCGCGGTGCGCAGCGCGGTGAACGCGGTGTGGGGCAAGAAGCCGGTCTGCCACGTCCATATCCTGGAGGTGTGAGCCGGCGTGCCGGCCTCGCCTTCGACCTCCGGCGTGTTCCGCGCCGGCCGTGCTTGCGGTATGGATCGGTAGACCTGAGCGGAGGGAACCATGATCGGACGTCTGAACCATGTGGCCATTGCGGTGCGCGACATCGCCGCCGCCTCTGCGCTTTATCGCGACACGCTGGGCGCGGACGTCTCCGCCGCCGTGCCGCAGGAGGAGCACGGCGTGACCACGGTGTTCGTCACCCTGCCCAACACCAAGATCGAGTTCCTGGAGCCGCTGGGCGAGAACTCGCCCATCGCCAAGTTCCTGGAGCGTAATCCGGACGGCGGCATCCACCACATCTGCTACGAGGTGGACGACATCATCACCGCGCGCGACCAGCTCAAGGAAAAGGGCGCCCGGGTGCTGGGCTCCGGCGATCCCAAGATCGGCGCCCATGGCAAGCCGGTGCTGTTCCTGCATCCCAAGGATTTCAACGGCACCCTGGTGGAGCTGGAACAGGCCTGACCGGGCGGCGCGCTGCCGCCGGGCCGGCTGCCCGGGCGGCAGACCCGTTCCTCCGGATGATCCGGCCGTGCGTCCATTTCGCTCGAAAGCGCTTTAACTTAAGGAAAGAGAACGCGTTATCCGATCAGATCGTGGAGCGATCCGATCGGCGCGCGTACTTGCGGGAAACGCCAGCGAGGAACGTCTCGTGTCGATCGGTGCCGTTGTCGCCATCTATTTCATCGTCTGGTGGACCACCCTGTTCGCGGTGCTGCCCTGGGGCGTGCGCTCGCAGGCGGAGAGCCGGGACATCGTCCCCGGCACGGATCCGGGCGCTCCCGTTCGCCCTGCGCTGGTCAAGAAGGCGATCGCGACCACGCTGGTCGCCGCCGTGGTCACGGCGGGCATCGTGTGGCTCATGACCAGCGGCATCGTCTCGCTCGAAGACCTGCCGATGCCGTTCGACATCAAGGAAAATTGAACGCTGTCCGATGCCGCCGGCCTAGAGCACGCGCCGATCTGCTTGCATCGCAAGCTGATCGGACAACGCGTTCTCTTTCTTGCGTTTAGAGGGCGATTCACCGAGCAAATTGGTTCAATTTGCTCGGATCGCGCTCTAAGGCGCCCGATGTCAGCACTTGCGGCAACGCGCGGGTCCTTGCGCGCGCCGATGGCCGCTCCGCCTGAAGGCGCGTTCGAGCACGCGGACCGGATATCGCGGCGGCGTTCCGGATGACCCGCGCGCAAAGCCTTTCGAGCAAGATCCGCCGCGTGAGACTTCTGCCGTCCTGGCCGGGCGCGCCGCCGCCTGCGGGGCTCTCAATGCAGCCGGATGCTGCCGGAAGGAGACGGGGCGGTGACGTTCGGCCCCTGCAGGGCGAGACGCAGGAAGCGTTCACTGGTGACCGCTCGGCCGAACAGGTAGCCCTGCCCGTAGCCGCATCCGCGCGCCTTCAGGAAGGTGCATTGCTCCGGGGCCTCGATGCCCTCGGCCACCACATCGAGGCCGAGCGCGCGGGCGATGGAGATGATGGCGGTGGCGATCTCCGCATCGGCGGCGCGGGGCAGATCGTGCACGAAGCTGCGGTCGATCTTCAGCTTCGAGATGGGAAAGCGCTTGAGATAGGCGAGGGACGAGTATCCGGTGCCGAAATCGTCGAGGGCGATGCGCACGCCGCTGTCGCGCATGTCATGCAGCTTGCGCTCGGCCGCTGCGGCCGCCCCGAACAGCACATTCTCGGTGATCTCGACCTCCAGCCGCGCCGGGGCAAGTCCGGTGCGCCGAAGCACATCCTCCATATGCTCGCAAAGGCTGCCGCGCTGGAACTGACGCGGCGAGAGGTTCACGGCCATGAAGTCGAGGCTGGCGCCAGCCGCGATCCAGGACGCCATCTGCTGGCACGCCTCCTCAAGCACCCAGTCGCCCAGGGGTTCGATGAGGCCGGTTTCCTCGGCGAGGGGAATGAAGCGATTGGGCGGGACGAGGCCGTGGGCCGGGCTCTGCCAGCGCACCAGAGCCTCGGCCCCGACGATGCGCCCGCTGGCGAGGTCCACCACCGGTTGGAAGTTGAGGCGGAATTCCTCGCGGGCGAGGCCGCGCCTGAGGTCGGCTTCCATTTCCATGCGGACGCGGGCGCTGCGGGTCAGGGCCTGGGTGTAGAAAGCATAGCTGCCACGCCCCTGGGCCTTCGCCTCGGCCAGCGCGGTATTGGCATGTTGCAGCAGCTGGGCGGCATCGTCGGCATCCTGCGGGTAGAGGCTGATGCCGACGCTCGCCCCCAGATAGATCTCGCCGTCGCCGACGGGGAAGGGGCGCGCCAGCTCGTCCATCAGGCGGGTGGCGGCCATCGCCGCATCCTGGGGGTCGTCGATCTCCTCCAGGAGGACGACGAACTCGTCGGCGCCGAAGTGCCCGATGGTGGCGTCGCCGACCAGCGCCGCCCGCACGCGCGCCGCGGCCAGTTTGAGCACCGTGTCGCCGGCCATATGGCCGAGGCTGTCATTCACCGTCTTGAAGCGGTCGATGTCGACAAAGAGCACCGCGCAGGTCTTGCCGGCCTGGCTCACCGCCAGATCGAGCACCGAGGCGAGCAGGGTTCGATTGGGCAGCTGGGTCAGGGGATCGTAATGGGCGATCCGGTCGAGCTCGAATTCCGAATGCTTGATCCGGGTGATGTCCTGGAAGGCGCCCACATAGTTCTGCGGGGTGCCCTTCTCGTCATAGACGGTGCTGATGTGGAGTTTCTGGAGAAAGATCTCGCCGTTCTTCCGGCGGTTCCAGATTTCGCCCTGCCAGCTTCCCGTGGCGATGAGCGTCGTCCACATGCTGCGGTAGAACTCCCGATCGTGCCGGCCCGAATGCATGATGCGCATGCTTTCGCCCTGGATCTCGTCTTCAGCATAGCCGGTGATCTGCGAGAAGGCCGGGTTCACCGCGGAGATCACCGCATCGAGGTCGGTCACCACGAGGCCGTCGTGGGAGCTTGCGAACACGGCCGCGGCGAGGCGCAGGTGGCGCTCGCTCTGCTTTTCGGCCGTGACATCGGTGATCATGCCCACCACGCGGGTCGCCACGCCCTTGCTGTTCCGGGAGGCGAGGCCATACCACCGGAAGTCGCGGAAGGCTCCGTCCGGACGGCGCAGCCGGATGTCGAGATCGACGCTGCGCCCGCCCCCCCGGATGAGGTCCCTGCGGGCGGCGGCTACCTTGCGCCGGTCGCCGCCATGCCGCACCTGGCGCAAGGCCTGTCGCACCTCCATGGGGGTATCTGATCCGACGCCGAGCATGTCCCGCGCCCGGGGGGAGAGATAGAGCCCGCCGCTGCGCACATCAATGTCGAACACGCCCTGATCCGAGCCCGTGACCGCAAGATGGAAGCGTTCCTCGCTCGCCCGCAGCGCCGCATTCTCGACCGGGCTGCCCTGCGCCGCGCGGCCGGGCTGGGTCGCGGCGCGTGCGCTGCGGATACGTCCCAGTGCGAGCGCCACCGCCAGCAGCGCGAGGAGGCCGAGACCGAGAATCGCGGGCAGGGACCAGGTGCCGGCGCGCTCCATCGCCTGCCGCCATGGCTCGGTCGCTGCCGGGGCGGACTGCATGGCTGAAACCGCCAGACCCCCTGCGGCGATGGCGAGGAGCAGGACACCGCGCGCCTTCATGGTTCCATCGGTCTCGCGCTCCGCCCTGCGCTGGCCGCAGGAAGAACGGCCAAAGCAAGATCATGGCACTTTAATACCTCTATAGATTTGTCTATAGAGTTGTTCGACATGGAAAACAACGGCTAAGCTTGAATTCCGGCCATGCAGGCCTGCGGCACTTTTTCAACCGGGTTGCCGGGTCGAAGGCGATCAAGATCGTCTCCGGTGCGGGATTTACGGTCTCATTTTACCAACGTGGCATATGGAACCTTGTGAGGGCGCCCATCATCCTCCATTTATGGGTCGTGCCCGCCGTCCTTGAAACGGCGCGGCTCGGAGATGTCCCCATGAGCGTTACTTCCGATACGTCTGCTGCTGCCCCCGCAAATGCACCGGCCAGGCGGAGCCTGCCGGCGGTCATCCGCATCACCGACACGGCCGCCGAGCGGCTGCGCGAGATCCTCGCCTCGGCGGAGCCGGGCACCGCGCTGCGTGTGAGCGTTGAAAACGGCGGCTGTGCCGGCATGTCCTACCGGATGGACTTCACCACCGAGGTCGCCCCCTTCGACACGGTCGTGGAGGACAAGGGCGTGAAGGTGGTGGTGGACGCAAAGGCCGTCCTGTTCCTGCTCGGCACCGAGATGGACTTCAAGACCGACAAGGTTTCCTCGCAGTTCGTCTTCAACAATCCCAACCAGACCTCGTCTTGCGGCTGCGGTGAATCCGTCGCCATCACGCCGGTGGCCGCGGCCGCGGTGGCGGGGCAGGGCTGAACGCCGGCTTCATTCCCGGTTCAGCCGCCGTTCATCGACGTGGGGCCAAGGGAAGCGGGCGGCGAGCCGCCGGCGTGAGCGCGGGCGGTGATCGCCGCACCGGCTTCACAGCACAAAGGTGCCATCTTGACCCCACGTCCTCTCGCCGCCCTGCTGGCGAGCCCCATCTTCGGCGTTTTTGCCCGCCTGCTGCTCACCTTCATCTTCTGGGGCGCAGGCCTCGACAAGCTGATGAACTATCAGGCCACCCTGGAGGAAATGTCCTTCTTCGGCGTCGAGCCCGCCCGGCTGTTCGCGCCGGCAGTGATCGCGCTGCTTCTCGTCGGCTCGATCCTGGTGGTGGCTAACCGCGCGGCATGGCTGGGGTTCGGCATGCTGGGCGTGTTCACGGCGCTGACGATCCCCATCGCGCATCCCTTCTGGGCCATGGACGGCGAGCGGCGGCTGTTTGAATTCCACGTGGTGGTGGAACATGTCAGCCTCATCGGCGGACTTGTCGTGGGCGCGATCCTGTGCCGAAAGCTGGAACTGGAGCGCCTTGCACAGGGCTCGGCCCGCGCGCCGGCGGAAGGTGTGAAAGCCGTGTGATGGCGAAAGGCGGCCGCGTTGCCCGCGGCTGCCTTCTTCCCTAAAGTCCCGCCCGGTCGGCATCACGCGCCCGGCCCGGGCGGACGTGGCGAAACCGGTAGACGCACGAGACTTAAAATCTTGCGCCGTAAGGCGTGCGGGTTCGAATCCCGCCGTCCGCACCATTTCAAAAAATTGTTTAAAATCAGATACTTAATCGTGGGTTTCGATTGAATTCTGGGAAGAATTCGGGGAGAAATTCTGGGAAATTACGACATATTTTTGTAATTATTGCGTCGCACAATTTTGATTGTTCTCTGTAACTGTGGTGTTGCGATTTGTGATGTTTCGCGCGAAACACCGCGCTTGGGATTAACGATTCCCCGGTATACGATTTTTGCAATGGTCGGCTGCTAAAAGCGCCGACAAAGAGAAAGGGCGCCGAACTAATCGGCGCCCCTTCAGGGGGCATGTTAGGGCCTAGATTCCCGTCGCGGACCTAACCTTGCCGTCGCTCACGCGGGCTGCTTCCGTCAGCGACGGGGCAGTCCGCGGCAGTGCTCGCACACGCTCTCCCACCGACCAAAGCGCCGTCGCGTATAGTGCCGAACGCGAACGGACTTGGGAAAGGTGCACTTCATACCGGACATGGAAAACCGCCTTTCGACGCTAACTCCGGCATCCGGAGTCCTTCAGCACCCGGCCGAAGATCGTAGGCAACTGTTAGACCGTTGGGTCTGCCGGGTGCCTCAAAGGAGGAAAGAGGTGATTCGCCTGTCCGAGAATGAAAATACCGCGAGATAGTTGCCGGGAAAAGTCCGCCGCTCTTTGCCGTGGGATAACCGGGGGAATGACGGGGATGATGAGGAATGTGATAAGAACAAATAGCGAACATATTCAAGCTGAAAAAAGGCGACACCGGGTGAGGGTGTCGCCTTGGCTCGGTAGACTCGTCAGTTACAACAATTCCGGATACGTTGAGTATATGTTTTCCATGATTCTGTCTTTTAGAAGAAAATAAGCATCTTGCCGTCCGACCTGTCCACGAAGTGCGTGGCATATCATATCGTAATCAATGAGTTCATGTCTGATGTAGTTGCAGGTTATCCGCTTTAGAAATGACGATTCCGAATCTTGGTCGGCGACTTTTTCTATATTTCTCCGATTATAGTGCTGGATTGCAGTATCAATTAGTTCACTAAGATTGGTGCTCGGTATTTCAATCGGAATAGACGCCACAGCCTGAAGCAGGCTTTGGCGGTTGCGATTATGGCGCTCCAATGCGGACGATGAACGTTTGCTCCTTGAAGCGCGCGCTTTGGATAGCGCTTCGCGAACAAGCTCGGTTGCTTCGGCCTCTTCGATCCGGTCAAGTCTATAAAGGCGCATCTTCGGACCGGAGCGGTAATTTGGATTCGGCTTTAGCTGATCAGGGTCGCCAAGGAATTTTTGAACCATGGTGTCTGTCCAGCCACGCTCCTGCTTGAGCACGGACACTGGAATCAAAGGGATGCTCATTGTACGACTCCCGTATTGTCAAGAAGGCGGCACCGGTGAGGGTGCCGCCTTTCTCAAGTCAGACTAGGCAGTCGGCGGGATCGGCCGCGAAGACGCCTTTACCCTGACCACGGGGCCGCCATCTTCGATGAACCGAACGTTGTTGACGGCATCGAAAACTTCCATGAGGCCCTCATGGAACCCGGCTGCGAATTCGTCGGATGGCTCGTAGTCGCAGGAAAACGGGGTGCCTCTGAAGTCCGCTTCGTCGTAGTGAGCCTCGACAAACGCCGCCTTCAGGGCGGCAGAGTCGATAGGACCGTGGAGCTTGGACATGACCAGAAGGTCGCGCCAGTCTTCCACCTTATTTGCCCACATGCGTCCGGCCTCAAGGCCGTCTGCGTGCTCTTGCTGTTCGTGCTTGGCCTTCAGATTGCGGAGACGGGCGATATTTTCAGAAGTCATGATATAAACTCTTGTGCTTGTCGGCGGCTGTAGGAGGCGGCCGATGGGTTGAACTTCGCGGTTCCGGACGGCGCGGCCTTGGTCGCGCCGTTTCGCTTTGTGGTGTCGGCGGTTATTCTCCTTTCACGGTTGTGGGCGCGAAGGCGTGGCGCGTTTCCTTGCTCAAGCGGGCTTCGATGCCCCGCAAGCGCACGATGTCGCGCAATGCTTGTTTCTTGGCCTGGGGATCGCTCAGGTCTGCCTCTTCAAGGCGCGCGATCTCCTTTGCGATCTCTTGCAACTTGAACTGGTTGATCAGCCCTGCCAGCGCCTTGGCGCTGTCGATCAGGGCGTCAACCATGCGCTCGGCACGTCCGAGGGAGCCGCGATACTCGGTGCCCCAATCCTCGCGCCATTCCGGGTCTTCGTCGCGTGAGAGGTCGGGCATGTTGATGCCGACGCTATCGAGCGTTTCGGTGATGAATGACGTTTCACCGGCAAGGGGCTGCTCATCATAGAAGGTCGAAAACGCTCCGGGCTTGTAGCTCGTAGCCTGATCGGGGGCAGTTTTTGCCTCTTTGCGAAGTCGGGCGCGGTACGCCTTTTGGATTTCAGCTCGGGTGCGTGCCATGACGGTTCTCAATGTGGCGTCGAGTGAGGTAACGTCTACATGTAGACGTTCAATGCGTCAATCCCTCGCCGCTTAGATGCCGAAGGCATCACGCCATCCTTCCATGTCGGCGCACATGCGTTCCCGCTCGCTTCTGCCGTCGAGGTCGTCGAGCGTGACACTGCGCTGTTCGGCGACGGCTTCGTCGATGGCGCCTTGCAGGTCGGCGACGAAATCGTCGTCCGGCTCCGATGCATCGTCGGGAGGTGACTCGGACACCTGGGGAGTAAGAGCTTTCGCGGCCTTCTGCCGCTGATAGTAACGGGCCGCTCGCTCGCGCCAGCGGCGCCGCCGTTCCTCTTCAGGAAGTGCGGCATTGCGCTTGCGGTCGTGCCTTTTCCAGCGTTCGCGCTGTTTCGTCGGATCAAGTGCCATTCTGCGCCTCTTCGTCGTGTTGGGCGCACCCCAATATAGCGTCGAGTGAGGCGGAGCGTTTCGGGAAAACGACAGGGGAGTGATTTTCTCACTCCCTTGTCTCACTCCACCTCACTCGACGTTCTCACTCCTCTTCACTCCGCCTCACTCATTGGCGGGGAGTGAGGATTGCAGGCGTGCCACCACGCGCGCGCCACGTCCGGAATGATGCCCCTGGGCCAAATATCGGCGCGTTCGCCAAGCGCCAGAATGATCTCGTCCCGGTCAATCCGGCCGGTGCGGGGGTCTGGTTTCAGAAGAGAGAGAAATTCGACAAGGTTGTTATAAGAAACATCGTCGATATACGCAGCCATATCGGCACCTCCATTGGATGCCGGAACATGACATGGAAACAAAACAAAGAACATAGAAAAGATGTAAGTCAGTTTTGACTGATCTTTACCGGGCGTGGATTCCTAATAGCCGGAAGAGTATTCATTCTCCGGAGAGTGAGAACGAAAAATATCCAGCGCGAAGCGCTGGCGGGGATGCGAAGGGGGCGCAGCCCCCTTCTTTCGTCCCTACGGTTTTCATCCCCCAAAAACGTGGCCGGTCCAGCATAAGAATCTTACTTAGAGAATCAGAATCTATACACGTATATATAAGGGGCCAGCGGCCACGTTTTTGGGGGATGAAAATGCCGCCTAGAACGTTCCCCATGCTTCCGGTCTGTCATTCTCACTCTCCGGATGTTCTCCAAACCAAGGCCCGCCTTCGGTTTCGAGAAGCCTCATCCAATCAAGCGCGGTTCGCCCTTCCTGTCGTGTCCAAGTCCGGCGTGTGCGCACGCCCATGGCTGAAGCCATCTTCGCCTGGGATGGCGCCTTGCCGGTACGCGCGATGAAATCGAGATAGACGAACCGCGCCAGGGCGATCTCTTTCACGCGGGGCCGCAGGCGTGCGCGAAGGTGGTTTGTGCTTCCGGTCGGTGCTGGTGCCAGAAGCCAAACCTTTAGGGCGTCGATATCTCGCCGATAGCGGCTAGGATCGAATGACGTGACCGCTGGCAGGCGTTCGGCCTTCAGTCGGCTCCGTCTGGCCTGTTCATTTCGAGCCTTTCTGGCGCGCTCCTGAACGATATTTTCGGCGCGGTTCGCAGCAATATGAGCGTCGCGCAGGCAACTGCGTCCGTAACGTCCAGAGCGGATGGCGTCGAAGAGAATTTTTTTAAGAAATTCGCGCGCTGCGGCGCGATCTCCGCTATAATCATCCATGCAAGGCGGCCTCATCTCCGCGTTTGTTTCTGACTGACTGTGACTGACTTCAGCCCTCTGGTGTTTAGCGGCACCAGAGGGCCTTTATTTTTGCGGGCTAGCCTATGCGCCTACATGCGACTAGTCCGCGCATACTATAGCGGGCGCCGCGCCCTAGCGCGTCGGCAATCGTAAGAATGTGGGCGACGGCGGAACGAAGGTATCGAGTGCCATCAGGCGAGTGCTCCGTTGGGGCGACGCTGCCGGCGCATTTCCTCGATGATGGTGTCACGCACCATGCGTTGCATGCCGGTTGTCACCTGCTTGGCGAGGTCCGCGTTCTGCGCGTGCGAACCGCCGTTCGCGTTCACATGCACCGTAGGCGCGAAGTTGATCGAGGGTGCGGGCTGGGCAGGGGCGATGTTGATAGAGGGCGCGCGGATACTCTTCAACACGTCATTCGGCACGATGCTGCCGGACCTGCCGGGCGAGAACAATTCCGGTCCCTTCTCTCCGACGAGATAGGACTTCCCGGAGGCAACGTCGCCACCACCAGCACGGGCGCCGCCGAAGCCGGAGAAGAGCGCGCCGACAAGGCCGGTCCCGGTGCTGCCTCCGAAGAGTCCAGCCAACGGCCCGCTACCCAAAAGCGCGGCCTGCAAGCTCGCCTCGATCAAGCGTTGAATGAGATTGTCCAGGGCGTCATTCACGGTCTGAGTCCCGGTGAGAAGTCCGGAAAGCGAAGACGTAAGCTCCTGCCCTGCGAAGTCTTGAAGCTCACGGGCCTGATTCATCTTCACGCGTGCGTTTTCAAGATTTGATGCCGCCGTGGCATAGGCGCGGCTTTCCTCATCGATCCGCGCTTTAATCTCCGGAGAGACTTCAACACCGTCCCGTCGAGCCTGCGCCAGAAGGTCGGTTTCCTTCCGCAAGCGGGCGGCCTCAAAGGCGGACTTGCCGAGGGCGGCCTGTTCCGCCTCAAGCGCGGCGATCTCGTCGCGGACCTTCAGCACGTCCGCATCAAAGCGCACGCCCCCGGTGATGCCGATCTTTTTCGTCGTCACCGGGGGCGTGTATTTCGGGGGCGTCCAAAGCTCCTGCCCATCGGTCTTGAACCGCTCACCAGCGTTCAAGCGCTTCGCCAGTTCGGCGCGGGCGCGGTCCATCTCGTTTTCGATGGGCTTTACATCCGGATTGCTGCCCCCAAGCCGGAAGTTTTTCCAGAAATCGAAACCGCCAACGCTGTTCATGAACTCCTGCACCTTCGTTGCGAAATCATCGAATGCGATTGCAGTCGAGACGATGCCGCCCTTCAGGCGCGTGCCAATGGTGTCTGAGAGCTTTTGAAAAGCTTTGTCGATCTCGGCACCCTTGGCGATAATATCCCGGTCCAGCACCACGCCAGCACCACGGGCGTCGGCCTGAAGCTGCTGAAGGCTCTTTGCGCTCGAGTCCAGGAACCGAACGAATTGCTCGCCACCAGTCCCGCCGAACACCTCGTCTGCAATGCGGATGGCCGGCGCAGTCTCGAATTTCTTCAGACGTGCGATGATCTCGTCAAAGAGTGCGACGGGGTTTTTCAGCTTCTCTTTCAGTTCATCGGCGCTGTATCCGAGGCGCTGAAAAGCCTCCGCAGAACTGCCCTTCCCGGTGAGAACGAATTCGTCAGCACGAAGCTGCATTTCCTTCAGGCCGTCCGTCAGGGCGTCGATGCTCACGCCGCTTTGCTTCGCGGCGTAGTCGAGGGCCTGAAACTGTTCAACATCGATACCGGCGCGCTGCGCTTCACCCTTCAGTTCTGCGAGCGAGCGCGTCACGTCGCGGATGACGTTGGGGATCTCCGAGGCGCCACCAATGGCAAAACCGCCAAGCAAACCGCCTGCGAACGCGGCGCCGATGCCCTTGATGCTGCCTGAAACTTTCTCCGCAGCGGCGCCCATGCTGGTCTCTAGGCGTTGTTTGGCACGTTCCGCACGCTTTTCCAGCGTCCCAAGGTGCTGGTCGCCGGACTGGGCAGCACGGCGGAAGCCGCGCTCAAGTGTCGAAGTATCGACACCAAATCCAAGTTCGAGTTTAGCGTCGTTTTCAGCCATGGAAGCCTCACATATTCATGAATTTTGAGAAGTCGAAATTTGGATCATCGATCGCACGTCCCGGATTGTCCGAATCGAACGCGAGTTTTACCGCCATAGCTGCTGCGATGGCGCCGTCGATCTTGTCTTTTGATTTGCCCTTGTGGAACCGCTTGTAGCCGTCCATTGTCGGTACGGTCCGGATGTTCTCAAAATTCCAGCGTAGGACAGGATTGCCGCCGTGTTGGAATTGTCCCGCAACAATGGCGCGTTCCAGTTCGTGAATAGCGGGGCACATGCTGCCATTCGCCTGCGAAAACTGGAATACGGGAAGCCCCTTATTCATCAAAGCATTCAGCGTCGGATTGGCGCCCTTGGGATCAACGCCAATCTGTTGAACGTTCAGTTCGCCGCAAATCTCTTCCAGGCGCCGATGGAACACGGCATAGTCAATTGCCGAGCCGGGTGTGGTTTCTAGAAATCCAGCGTCTTTCCACTTCGTATAGCCTGCGGCCTCACGTTTGCTTAGCTGTTGTTCGGGGAGGAAAAACCAGGGCCGGACGATGTAGCCGCCCTCGCCGTCTTTCCAGCAAGCGACAATGCACGTCATATCATAGACCTGCGATAGGTCGATGCCCAGCCAACAGGGTTCGCTCTTCAGCCTATCGAAGTCGATTTCATCTGAGCCTAGGTCATAAACGCCCATGTCAACGAATGGCGTCTCGCTATATTGCTGCCAATTGTTCAGCCTGAATTGCAGGAAGCTGCGGCGAGAGCCGGGTGCGGTTTCAGCCTCCTTCGCATGTCGGCGCATGGCGTCGAGGGGCGGATAACCATAGGCAAGGCCGGGATTGACCGCGTGCCAAAGGGCTTCATCCCGCCAATCGTCGCCCTCTTCCATGGCGAAGATGATGGGCAGAAAGGCGGGGTCCTCGATCTCGCCACGCTGAACGGCGCAGGCATACTGCCAACGCTCAAAGCAGATGTTCTCAGTGCCAGCGCCGGCCGTGGTGGCGACCACCAGAAGGCTGTTGTGCACCTTGTCCACGCCTGTTCGGATAGCCTCCCAAAGGTGCGGGCTTCGGTGCGCGTGCAACTCGTCCACCAGGGCGAACGACAAAGTCATACCGTGGGCGCCGCCGGCATCGCTGGAAACGGCCTCGTAGCGGCTGCGGCGCCTCGGGAACCTGATAGCGTTCTTATGGTCCGCAATGCGCAGGTGCTTGCGCCACTTGCGTTCTGCAGCAACGATCATCGCCGCTTCTTCAAATGCCTCGCGGGCCTGCTTTCGCGTAGAGGCGGCGGATACCAAGTGAGAGCCGGGGACTTCCTCGGGGCCACACAAATGCAGGAGCGCCAGGGCTGCGGAAATCGAGGTCTTCCGGTTGCCACGGGGCAAGCCAAGGAACACCTCTTTCACGATCCGGGATCTGTCCGGGTGCCTCGGTCCTTCAATCGCCCGAACCATCCGTTCGGTAACTGGATTGAGGTCGAACCGGCCGGATGCTGCCTTGGGGTGCTTCCTGCGCCGCAGCCACTCCACCGCGCGCTCGCCATAGCCGAACGGGTCCGGGATGGGCGAGCCGTCGTCAATCCAGGTAGGGCGAAGCATCGTCGTCTTCATCGCCGGCAAGTACCGGCCGGCTGCGGCTCACAGGCGTAAGGCCAAGCTCCGCAGCGATCTGGCGCGCGCTCGCCAATGCCTTGTCCTGGGCACGGCACAAGGCGAGGTCGAAGCTGATCTGCAACATGCCCTCGATCTCACGGGCACGGCCTTGCGCGATGCAATAATTTTCAAGCTGTCCGAGGTCGCTTTGAGTGAGAATGCGGCGCTCGATCAGCGGGCGAATGCAGCGCTTCCATTCTTTCTTGGCCTCCGGAGAGAGCCACACGGGCGGGGCAGGGGCTTTCACCAGGGCGCCGGCCGTGCTGTTGATCGTGCTCGGCTTCCGTCCCTTCACGGTCCGATCCTCCGCACGTCAATCTGAAGCGCCTGCTTTCGACCGAGAACCTTGAGGCCGATAATGTCGAAGATCTCGCCGCCCCAAATGACTCGATCCGTCATCTTCAGGCTGGGCGTGTATCGAATGCTGAAGCTGGCCTTGATCGTGATGCGGCTTCCGGTGTCGGCAGGCTCTTCCTCTTGCGTGTGCTCGATCAGTTCGGTGCGCACGTCAAAAATGGGCGTCCAGAGCGTGACGGTGTTGCCGAAATCGCCCACGGCAGTAGCGGCGCGCTCCACCGTCAATTTCTCCAAAAGCGAGCCGGCGCGAACAGGCGCGTTCTTCACTGGGCAACCTCCTGCATGATCGCGTCGAGGGACACGACACCGTGCGCGAGGTCCGCCTCTGTCGTGTCCCTGTCGCTGGTGACGCTCATGGAAAGGCCGTGCACGATCCAGCCGTCGCCCTTCCACGGCGCCCATGCGACACCGGAAAGAACCTTCGTAATGGTGTGCGTGATGCGGCGACACAGCACGGCGCTGCCCTCGCCGCGCGTCCACACGTCGAGGTCGATATATGCGCGGTGGTGCCACACCTCGTAATGATCGGGCGGCACCGCGTCGCCGTTGCCGATAGCGACAAGGGGGCCGGCGCCGGTCTCGGTAAACGAGTCCAGCACCCTTTCGGCTGGGCAAAGCGCGATGAAATCGGGGCTGGAAATGAGGCGCTGCCGGACCTTTTTCGTCAAACAAAGCACCGGATCGAGGCTCATTTCACAGCCCTCCGAAGCGCGGCCTTGTGGCGACGGCGGAACTTCGCCCTAAGCGTCCGGTAAGTGTTCCACCAGAACGGGCGCGCCCTCATCTTTTTGCTGCCGTGCTCGACGATGTGGCCGTAACGAGTCTTCGTGTCGCCGGCCGTGACGACATAAGTGTTCGCCGGGACAGTCTTCGCGCCACCGCGGGAATAGGCTGGCGTGCGCTGTCCTGGGCCGGTAACAACGATGCTTTTCCGCAGATCTCCAGAACGCCTGGGCACCTTTCGGCGCGCCTCACGGGCGAATTCCTTGGCGTTCGCCTCCTGTGACTTCAGCGCGCCTTCAAGAATAACGGGCTCTTTCGCCTCAAGGAACGCCCGAAACTGATCACTCATGCTCGCCATGTCAGTAGGTCCACCCGTCGCGGTAGGTCGAGATAAGATCCTCGACACCAAGCGGCAGCATGAACACCTGTCCGCCGAAAATCGTGGCTTCACGGTGCTGGTATAGGTGCGCGGCGTACATGAGAATTGCTTCCTCGATAGGGGCCGGAACACTGCCATCAAACTTGTCGAAACCGCCGACCTTTTGCTTGATCATGTCGGTTGCGACGGCCAACTTCCGAGTCAAAATGGCGTCGTCTTCATCGCCAAGGTCGCGGATGTGTGCCTTAAGATCTTCCAGCGTCACGGCCATTCCTAAAACTCCAATTCCACTGAGACTCGCGCAAGCCTGCCCGCGCCGGTCCCTAGTCAATAGTGAGAAGTTTTTCACCACCCCCGGGGTTACACTATTGTACAATAAGTCAATATTGACTGACATAATTCATCGTCACTCATCTTCACTTGGGATCACGTCTGATTCGTCGAGCGTGATGGTGTCGAGGTCCATGAGGGCGCGACTGATCGTTCGTGAGCGGATACGTTCGCCGGGATCAGAGAAGAGACCTTCAACGTCTTCGGTGTGGTGCATGTCCATCGGCTGGGCACGCTTGCGTATTGGTTTACGATCAATGTCCGAGCTTTGGTTCGCCTTGCGCCAGTCGAGGAACGATTGTGCTTTTCCCTTCACAGCCTCGGCATTCTTTGCGAACCACTCGCGTGCAAGCTCGATATGCTTGTCTCGACAGTGTGCGCGTCGAGGATCATTGGTGACGTTGGTGATGCACTCATCAAGAGTTGCCGGCATGACGATCATGCGGGCGTTCAGCTTACGGCACCATGTGGCGCGTGCGGCTGGATCAGGGTCCGCAGTGATGAACCATGCACGCTTGTAGCTGTTGCGCTCACCAAGCATTCGCAAGGCTCTGTTCCTGATTTCCAGGGCCTCACGGGCGAAGCTGCCAGGGGCTTCATAGAGGGCCGTGCCTGCGAGCTTTGTCATGATGGTGGGCGTATCGATGACGATATCGTCGGGGCCGGCGCGTTCGGCCACATATGTGGATTTGCCGGAACCTGGGGCACCAGCAACGATGGTGACGGCGCAGGTGGGCGGACGGTCAATAAAGGGGTGTGCAAGCGGGTTACTACCGCTGCGGTGCTCTTCAGACTGCTTTCGGCTGGAATGGCACCGGACACAAAGCGGTTGCCAGTTCTCACGCTGCCAGAACAGGTTGCTGTCGCCGCGATGGGGGCGAATGTGATCCACCACAACGGCCTTGGCGCCGCAGGAGCACATGGGATGCTTCAGGAGGAAACCGGCGCGTGCTCGATCCCATTTCGTCGAATATCCACGCTGGCGAGCATTCGGGCGGTTCTGATCAGACTTAGCCTTACGGGCGCGGTCGCGAACGATCTGACATTCGCACTTCATCCCGTAAGGAACGATCTTGCCACATGAACAACGCCTGGGTGCCGCGAATGCCATAGTATTCCTGTTGAAATGAAAAGATGTGGCCTTGTCACCTTGACCCTTTGACAAACGTCATTCCGGGGGCAGGGAGGTGACTTTCCGCTATTCGACTAGCCACGTCGCCGTCATGGAGTGCCCCCTAAAGGTTTTTCAGCGCCTGAAGTCCGGCGCGGTCGAAAGTGGCGCTCAATGCCTCTTCGGCGCGCTCATCGTCTGTCGGTTCGTATCCGGGCTGGGTGCGACGCCAGACCTGCATTGCGTGTGCGATCTCGCGCGGCGTGGCGTTCCAGGTGGATTCGGGCGCCCAATGGAGCACACCAGTCGCAAAGCCGAAGAGTTCGGCGAGCGTCCGGTTGAATTTCATGGAAGGGCCGGACGCATTGGACGTGTTCGGCTTCTCATCCGGATCAATGCCGGTGAGGTGCAGCCCGAAAATGTAGAGGTCGAGGGCGACGTGTTCGACACGCTTGCGAAGGGGCTGGGGGCCGAAGGCAAACCACGCCAGGGCGTCCCTGCGCTCGTCCTCATCCTCGATCCCGTGGGTGAGCATGTCGGTGATGACGCTGACGTTGGATTTCAGCACCTTGCCGCAGAAATCCACGGGCTCGCCGTGGGCCTCGGAAATCTTCAGCGCGCATCGCAGCGTCGGTCGAAGCCGGACGGTGGTGCCGTCCAGCTTCAGAGTCGTGGTTTCGTCGAGAAAGCGCATCAGGCAACCGGCCGGGCGACTGCATCGCCCTTCACCAGCACGGCGCCGGCTGCAATGCTGGTGCCGCTGTTCTTCGTGATGACGGCGCGCAGGTAGCGCTTGAAGCCGCGATAGCCGACCTTCACCACGCTGTCGGCCGCGAGGCTGGTCGGATAGGCGCCGTGAAGGTCCGCAGCGGCCACGTCCGTGAAGTCGCCGGGAACGTCCGTGTCACTTTCCTGAAGCTTCACGGTGAAGGCGCCAGCGCCGACGATGGCGCCGGTGTTCACCACCAGCACGGCGCTGTTGAAGCCGCGAAGGTCGAGGGCCGCGCCGGTCACGGTCGCGGCGAGCACGGCGGGGCTGATCGCCAGCACCGTGCCGATATTGTTCACGAGGTCACGCATGTTCTGAATCTCCTCAAACGTTCGGCTTGATGCGCAGCTTCTTGATGGCGGCAGGCTGGATCACGCCAGCGCCGACGCGGACGGTTGCGTGAATGCGCGTCTCGCCGAATTCGGCCCGGACGTAGGGATTCACGAGCGTCGAAAGCGAGCCGCGATCAATGATCCGATAGGCCGTCGCGATGTCGCCGAAGAGAATCGGGAAAGCGTCGGCTTCCGGGTCCTGCATGTCGGGGACTTCCACCACACGCTGACCAAGGATGGTTTCCGGCTGGCCTTCCTGAAAGGACGGTTGCCACAGCGACAGGCCGTCCGCCGTCTGCCAGCTTCGGATTGTCGCCAGCGTGGTGCTGTTCATCAGCCAGATGCCACGCTGGCGATATGCGGCCGGAAGAGCGTATTTCAGCGCGACGAAATCATTCGGATCGAGAGCGTTCAGCCGTATGGAATCGAGCGCGGTCACGTTCGGGTCGGAGAGCAGCCCCATGGGCTGAAGCACGCCGTCACCATTGAGGAACGCGGCGCCTTCCTTCTTGCCGAAGTCCTCGGAGAGAGCGAGATTGACTTCGGCGAGCGCGGCGCCGGCCGAATCCGCGAGAAGCTGGTTGCTGATATCGACGTGCGTGGTTAGTTCGCGCACGGGGATTTCAAGCTGGCCGAAGCTGGGCTCGGAACCCTCGGAAGCCTGAAGCTCGCCCTTCCACTTGGCGTTGGTGATGCCGGTTCGCTTCGGATAGATGACGCTCGGCGAACTGGTGGGTCGCACGCTGGCGTACGCACGGATCGGCGAGAATTCCACGAGGTTGCGGACGAACTCGGCGGACACCTCGGCGGGGGCGAAATAGCCGCCCATGGTGTCGGTCGAAACCTGAAGGGTCTTCAGTTCGTCGGCCGGCGCCGCATTGCCGAAGCGCAGATAGGTCGCGAACGCCTTCTGTTCGGCGGCCTTGGTCCCGTCGGCGCCCTTGCTGGTGATGATGCCAGGGCGGCTCAGGCGGTTCTGAATCTGTGCATTGGTGGCCGCGATCTTGGCGAGGTCCGCCTTGATGCCGGAAATCTCGGTATCGTAACCGGCCATCTTGGTTTCCAGGGCGGACAGGTCCACCGTGTTGGTATCGTCGTGTTCGGTATTCAAATCGTCCACTTCAGTTCCCTTTGCAGATTTCGTTTCGAGGATGCGAGCGCTCCCGTGCGACGGCACGGGGACAACCGAGATTTCAACGAGGTGAATCTTGGAGAAGACGCGGCCACCTTCAGGTCGGGCCTTCATTTCGTGCGGGGCAGGGCGGTTGAAACCCATGCTCAAGCCGGTGAGCTTGCCGGCCTTTACGGCGGCATGAACGCGCCGGGCAATCGAGTTGCTGGCAATATCCAGCACGCCTTTCACGATCAGTCCGAGGTCGGTTTCCTCGGCTGAAACCCAAGTGCCGATGCGCTGCGCTGTGTCGTGCTGGTAGAGGATCGGAAGGCCGGTGAAGTCGCCGATAGCGCCCTTCTCGATCACGTCGCCTGCGCCATCGGGAAGGCCAAACACCCACGCGATGCCGGAGATTTCGCCCGTGGGCTGCGCCGAAAACGCGGCTTTGGTTTCAAGCCGGTTCAAGCAGCCGCCCAGCGAATCTTGTCGCCCTTGTTCGCGAGAATCACGCGATCGGCGCCCGCATAGACGCGGTACATCGGGGTGTCTGCGGCGGCGGGATTCAGCCCGACATAGACCTTGGCATCCACAGCCGCCTGAATCAGAAATGCGGACTGCGAGCGAAGCCGTTCATTGACGTCAGGGACGGTCGCAACGTTGACGGTCGTGGCTGGGGCCGGAAGGTCTTCAGACCAAACCGCATGGCCGAAAAGGTCGGTGTTTCCGCCGATGGTGGTAATCGAGCCGTGAAGCACGGCAATACCTGAAAAAGCCATTCACATTACTCCTGAGTATTGGTGTTCGTGGTGTCTTCGTCGGGTTCCGGCGTGCCGTCCCAAGCGGCCGCAAGGATCTCGACTGCGAGGGTGTGAACCGACCTCAACGATGCGCCGTCCAGGTAGACGGCAATGAGGTTTGCGGCTTGTTCGTGCGACGTGCCCGCGCCGATCAGACCGTGGCGCACGGTCTCGATAAGCTCGACGTGATGGAAACGGCCGCTGACGACACGCTGCGACAACTCGCCGATGCCGATATTCAAAAGCTTTTCGAGCCGCACAATTTGCGCACTTGAAAGATTGAATTCATATTCGCCGTCGCCAAGGAAGCGTTTAATCTTGGTCGATGTCACGCGCCGACTCCGATCTTGTCCAGATCGAGGACGATCCGGCCATCATGCTGGCGCTCAGCGTGGGGGCCGAAATCGAAAATGCATTTCCGATTTGCGGGCGGCAGGGGCGCGCCAGAGGTCGCGACGCTCTTGAGCATGGCCATGGCCTGGGAGAATGGACCGTGTGCGGCGGCAAATGCCGCCGCAATCTCAGGCAGGTTTGTCAGCATTGTTCTGGTCCGGAATGGTGGAAGACGTTGTGTTGGGATTGATGAATTCGTCGCCACCTTCGTAGGGCGGAAGGTTTTCCTTGGCGCGGGCCTCATTGGGCGACAGGACGCGCGAAGAAATGAGCTTGCTGTAAGCGTCGGCACGCGCCGCGATATCCATGCGGGTGAGGTCATCCGACAGGAATTCGGCGAAGTAGGTGTCGCGCTCATCCTCGCGGAAGAGCTTCATTGCCACCTCGTTTTCCCAACGTGCAAGCCACGGACGAAGGGAATACGTCAGAAACTCCGCACCCATCTCGCCAACGTTCGCCCACGTCCCGCGCTCAAGGTCGAAGAGCATATGGGGCGGGACACGAAAGAGGCGTGCGATCTCAGTGACCGCGAACCGGCGCAGTTCCAGATATTGCGCGTCGGTCGAGGTAAAGTTGAACGGGGTGAAGCCGGAGCCGCCGGGCACCATGGCAATGTCGCCGTTCTTCCGTCCGCCGACTGCCGCCTTCCACGCTTCCTTGAGGGCCTTAAGCTGATCGGCCTTCAATCCGGGATCAACAGTGACAACACCACTTGGCGCAGCGCGGTTGCGGAAGAGTGCAAGCCCGTGCTCTTCCAGGATCAGCGCCAATTCGATGGCGTGTTTGCCCTGCTGGATCGGCGAGGCGCCGATCAGACCGTCAAGCGACGGTCCCATGAGGTGAAAGATCTCATGGGGCTGATAGATGACTTCGCGATTGTCGCCGTGGCGGACCTTGTAGAGCGGCGCATAAGTGATTTCGTCGAGTTCAACGGTGACGGCGGTAGGCGGGATGCGCCACAACTCGACGAAGTCGCCGGAACGATTGATCAGCGCGAAGCCGTTTCCGTAGAGCAACGCGTCGCGCGTAAGCTGTTCCTTGAAATTCTGTGCTGAATAAACGTCCGAGGAACGATTGCGCAGGACATTGAAGAGCGGGTGTTCTGTTGCTCGATCCTTGGAGCCATCTTTGCCGCGCTTGTAAGTGATCAGTGGAAGCTGCCCAACGGCCTCCGCAATCGACTGAACGGCGCACCGGACGGCGGTGCAGTTCATTGCGGTGGCTTCGTTGACCGTAACCTGAAGCGTCCCATTGTCCGGAAGCGTGGCGCCGATCAACTGCGAAAGCCACGCGGCATCGGTGCTGGTGGCCGGTGTCGGCGCCGGAAGAGACGGCGCGGCCTTTATTTCGGTCACCTGCTGGCGGGGGAAGCGCCAGAAATCGAGAATGCCCATTCAGAAAGAACACGTCCTATTCGCTATACCCAATACGATAACACGAATCTCGCGTGGAATAGACCGTTTCGTCGAATTAATTGAGAAAAAATCGCAGATAGCGGAGTGAGATTGACGGAAGCCTAGAAAGCGCCGCCGTCAATCTGTGCTGATCTTGAATATTCTGCCAAGCGTTCCTATCTAGGCGACGGCCGATAGTCCGAGCGACTTGCGCAATGCGTCGAGGTCCAGCCCGTCGAAGTGCAGGCTTTCCACGGCTGCTTTCATCGCCTCGATAGAGACACCATGCACATAGACCGCGCCGGCCGATTGATCGGTGTGGCCGCAGATATAATCCGCCGTCCCCTTATCCACGCCTGATTTTCTAAGTCCCGTCTTGAACGTGTGGCGGAAGCTATAGAAGTCCTTCGTCGGATCGTTGATGTTCGCGTTCTTCAGATACGTCACATTGAACCGGCGCGGGATGAACCTGGGGAAATACTGGTTCAGCGTGGCGCTACCGTTTTTCTCCGCTTCGGCCTTCGCCTTCATCCCCTGCGCATACCAAATGGGGAAAAGGTGCGTCTCGCCGGCCTTCCGGAGCGCAGCCACACGGCGCTCTAGACCAAGCTCGATCAGGGTCGAATGCACCGGGACAAGGCGCCTCGATCCTCGGTTTTTCGTCTCTTCCTCGACGCTGAAGCACAACACGCCACGCTCATGGCGAACGCTATCGAGCTTCATTTGCGCGGCCTCGGACGGGCGCAGGCCGGAAAACAGGCCGATCAGCATCGCCCATTGAGATTCGTCGAGGGTGCCGGCCGGCGCGAAGAGGGCAGGGGCGAAGAGCTTCGTGAGGTCACCAGGGGTGAAATCCTCGCGCGGCGCCTTGCCGGCCTTCTCTGCCGTCTCGACACGGATGCCAGTCGCCGGATTGTCCGGGATCAGGTCATTGCTCGCGCACCAGCCTAGAAGCGTCTTCAACCGCGACAGGTTCTTATCGTTCAGGGTCTTTGCGTCGAGGCAGGGAAAGGGTTCCTTGCGCGCCTTGTTCGCTGCGATAGCATCTAGGAGCGTCATTCCGGGAAAGCGCTTCGTGGCGCTGCTAGGCGTTTCTAGCAGGGTGTCTTTGAACCGCACCGCATGCCGGCGCGTAATGGTGTGCACCGGCATCGGCTCGCCCATGGCTTCCTCAAACTGCCGCACAACGGTTTCGTATTCGCGTGCCGTGGGGCCGCTTGGCCGGCGCTCAGCGAGGAAGCGGGGCAGGATTTCCGACAAGGGTAGGAGGCTATCGGGTCCTAGGATGCGTGCGGAGGTCGCCGGCTGGGCTTCAGCGGCGGGGTTCACCGGTGTGAGGTCGGCAGGAATAGGCGGGTCCGGCTCGCCTTCGTCGCGCAACATCTCAGTCTCGATGGCGACAAGCTCAGCGCGTGCCAGGACGCGGACAGTCGCATTCCATCCGGAGGTGCCAGGAGCGTCCTGAAGATTGCCGCTCTTGCTCGCCCATTCCAGTGCCAGGGCGATGGGTGACGGTAGGGGATCGAAGATGCGGCCTGCCGCTAGGTCACGAAGCTGTGAGACGTAATCTTCGTCCGGGAAGCCAAGGCCGATGGCCGGTGAACCTGAGTCGCGAATTTCGGTGTCGAGGGCGAGCCGGCTTTGAAGATGACGGGTGCCGATCTCGGTGGGTGACAGGAGCCGCTTGGGGGAAGGTCGAGGCGCAGGGGCGGGCTTGCCGGTGAGCTTGGCCTTAGCAGCGTCGATGTCTTGATAGAAGCCATCCAGAACACTGGGCAGTCGTCTAACGGCCTGGGCATGATCCGCGCCTAGCGCCTGTGAAAACTCCTTCTTACCGAGGATCGGCTGTAGCTCTTTTGGCACGGCCAAGCGGGCGAAGTACCTGCCGCCCTTAGACTGTAAATTGCTACCGTGCCGAGCCATGCCGTTTCCTCGATTCCGGGAAGGAATTCCGGGAAGAGATACGGGAAAGAGTGAGCAATAGCAACGTTTCTGAAGGATTTCAGGGGCTTCTCGGGCGATCGATTTTCCTCCCGCCGTCCGCACCAGATCGAAATCCAATCAGGCCGACGACCGACGGCGCCGCAGCGCCATCGGGATGCGTGTCTGGCCGGTTGCAGGTCCCGTTCGAGGCTCAGGCGGCGCGGGCGAAGGGCGACTGGTCCTGGGGCTGGTCGGTCTGCGTCGCGTTCAGGAGCCGGCTCTGCACCAGTCCGGCCACTTCCACCATCTCGTTGCTCCACGCGAGCGCCGACTGCTGCAGGAAAGCCGCCTCGCGGCTGAACGCGACCGAGGGGTTCTGCTCCTTGGCGAGGTCGTTCATCAGCTGGACCTGTTCCTGCATCTGCCGGCCCACGAACTGCTGCACGTGGGCGGAGGCGGCCAGCGGGCAATCGAAGAACAGGTTCTTCCATACTGCAAAAGGCCAGGCCACAGGCGGCGTGCCGGTGCTGAAGGCGCGCGCCAAGCCTTGAAAGACTGCGGAATCGTTCATGGTCAGGTCTCCCGTCGGGCGTTGGCCCCCCGATCCCGCTGCACCCCTTCGGGAGGCAGCAATCGTGGCCACTATCAATGATCCTGCGCCAGCCAAGCCTTGCGCGAGGTCAAATGCCTTGCGAACGCGATGCGCGAAAATCACATTCCATAAGGCGCCCTCTTTGCGGGGCGTGATTCTATTGTCGCATTCCTTCGCCCCCATGCAAGCGGGACCGTTGGGTTCATCCGAATCGGGTGGCGAAAGGTGCGGTCGTCAACGCATCGTGACGGCCCTTCCGGGTCGGGCGATGCTCGAGACCTCAAGGGTCCGGGGAGAGAGACGCATGTCCCAGTTGCCGCACGGCTTCCGTCAGATCCGCATGGAGCTTGCCCGCGAGAAGGGCCATCCGGAAGGCTCGCGCAATTTCGGCTACAGCTTCGTCGCGCCGCTGAACGAGGCGGGGCGCATCGACCCGGCCTTGTGGGCGAAGCATCGCGATGTGTGCCGCGTGGTCCGGTTCCGCCCCGACGAGGCGGACGAGGTGGGCCATCTGGTGCGCCGTCCCGGCGGAAGCTGGGCGTTCCGCTATGACATCCATGGCTCGGACGACGACGAGGCGGGCTACCGCTTCGGCGACGAGAGCTTCGCCGTGGGCGAATACATTTCCGTGCGGGAGGATGACGAGATGCACACCTTCCGCGTGGTGTCCGCCGAGCCGGTCTGAGCCCAGGGTGCCCCCCGCCCGGAGGGGGGCGCCAGCCGCGCGCTGGAAGCCGCGTTCCAGGGGTCCCTCCCGGGACGTGCCACACGGGACGTGCCAAGCGGGACGTGCCACGCAGCCGCGGGATCTGCCCGCCATAATCCAGGCTCAGGCCGCGCCCAGCCGGAGCGGCGGACGGCCCTCTTCGAGCAGGCGGTCGCTTTCGTCCTTCAGCTCCACGCCGGTCACGGCGCGCCGTAGCGCCTCCCGGATATGCCAGGCGAGCTTGAAGGCGGCGGCCTCGAAGCTCAGGCCGTCGGGGCGCACGTTGGAGATGCAGTTGCGCTCGGCGTCGGTGCGGCCGGCCTTGGGATCGAAGGTGAGGTAGAGGCCCAGGCTGTCCGGGGAAGACAGGCCCGGCCTCTCGCCCACCAGCAGCACGCAGGCCCGCGCTTTCAGGAGGGCGCCCACCTCGTCGCCCAGCGCCACCCGCGCGCCGGAGGCGATGACCACCGGCGCGAGGCTCCAGCCCTGCTCGGCGATGAAGGGCCTGAAGGCGGCGAGAAACGGGCGCGCCTGGGCGTGGATGGCGGCCGAGGACAGGCCGTCCGCCACCACGATCACGAGATCCACCGTCTCTCCCGCCGCCATGGCGAGCCGCGTGCGGCTCTCCTCCGAGAGGCGGCGGCCGAGGTCCGGACGGCGCAGATAGATATCCCGCGCCGGTGCCGCGCTGGACGCGCGCAGGGTGGCAAAGCCGAGGCCCCGCACCTGCGCCTCGACGGCATCCGCATCGAACGGCATATGGACCGCGTCGCGGGCCTGGGCATGGGCCAGGGCGAAGCGCAGCACTTCCCCGGTGGGCAGGCTCGCCCCGGTGCGGCCCAGCGCAATGCGCGCGGGAGTGTGGCGGGCGAGGCGGAGCCAGGGGTCGCGCTCGATCATGCGGCGCGCCCCGCCACGTAGCCGAGCAGCGGGTGGCGGGCATCCGCCGGCAGCAGGCGCCCGTCGGCGCCGGTGATGTCCATGCGTTCCAGCCAGGCCTCGAACTCCGGCGCGCGCTTCAGCCCCAGCGCCTCGCGGATGTAGAGGGCATCGTGGAACGATGTGGACTGATAGTTGAGCATCACGTCGTCGGCGCCTGGAATACCCATCACATAGGTCACGCCCGCCACGCCAAGAAGCGTGAGCAGGGTATCCATGTCGTCCTGGTCTGCCTCGGCGTGGTTGGTGTAGCAGACATCCACCCCCAGCGGCACGCCGAGCAGCTTGCCGCAGAAATGGTCTTCCAGACCGGCGCGGATGATCTGCTTGCCGTCATAGAGATATTCCGGCCCGATGAAGCCGACCACGGTATTGACCAGCAAAGGATTGTAGGCGCGGGCCACGCCATAGGCGCGCGCCTCCAGCGTCTGCTGGTCCACGCCGTGGTGGGCGCCGGCGGACAGGGACGAACCCTGGCCGGTCTCGAAATACATGGCGTTCTGCCCCACCGTGCCGCGCTTCAGCGCGCGGGCGGCGTCTGTGCCCTCGGCCAGCACCTTCAGGTCGATGCCGAAGGAGCGGTTCGCCCCTTCCGTCCCGGCGATGGACTGGAAGACGAGGTCCACCGGCGCGCCGCGCTCCATCAGGCCGATGGAGGTGGTGACATGGGTCAGCACGCAGCTCTGGGTGGGGATCTCGAAGCGGGTGATGACCTCGTCCGTGAGCTTCAGCAGGCGCTCGATCACGGCCAGGCTGTCGGAGGCGGGATTGATGCCGATCACGGCGTCGCCGCAGCCGTAGAGCAGGCCGTCGAGGATGACGGCGGAGACGCCGGCCGCGTCGTCGGTGGGGTGGTTGGGCTGGAGGCGCACGGCCATGGTGCCGGGAAGGCCGATGGTGTTGCGGAAGCGTGTGACCACCCGGCATTTCTTCGCCGCGAGGATGAGGTCCTGGTTGCGCATGATCTTGGAGACGGCGGCGGCCATCTCCGGGGTCAGGCCCGGCGCCAGGGCGGCGAGGATCTCCGGCGTTGCCTCATGGGAGAGCAGGAAGTCGCGGAAATCGCCCACCGTCATGGCAGAGACCGGCGCAAAGGCCGCGGCGTCGTGGCTGTCGAGGATGAGGCGGGTCACCTCGTCCGTCTCGTAGGGCACCAGGGCCTCGCTCAGGAACGCCTTCAGCGGCACCTCGGCAAGGCACATCCTGGCGGCCACGTTCTCCTCGGCGGTGGCGGCGGCGATGCCGGCCAGCATGTCCCCGGAGCGCGGCGGCGTCGCCTTGGCCATCAGGTCCTTCAGGTCCGCGAAGACGAAGGATTTGGCGCCAATGCGGTGCAGATAGGCCATGCCGGGCTCCACGGTGGAGTGGGAGGGGATCTCTTCTCGTGCAACATATGTGCCCGCAGGGAAACCCGCCGGTGGCGGCGCGCCCTATTTCGGCACGCCGTTGATGACGAAGAGCGCGTTGAGGAACTGGTCCGGCGGGAACTTGCCGAAGCTCTTCGCATAGATGTCGCGGATGCGTTCGGTGCGGTAGAGGTCGGCCAGCGTCCCATCCACCATGAGGCGGAAGGCCTGGTCGCCGCGCGGCAGGGCGAGGGCGTAGGTCTCGAAGGTGAAATACTGGTCGGACAGGTTCAGGCGGTTGCCGAAGGGGCTGTTGGAGATCAGGTAGTTGAGGATACCGCGATCGCCGAAATAGGCGTCGAGTTTGCCGTCGGCGAGCTGCTTGAGCCCTTCGGGATGATCGGTCACCGTCACGATATCGGCCGCGATGCGCATCTGGCCGAGGGTGGAGCGCAAATTCTCCTCGGTGGTGGTGCCGCGCAGCACTCCGACCTTTTTGCCCTTGAGGTCCTCCAGGCCCTTCACCGGCGTGCCGCGGGTGACGACGCCCGCGCCGTCTAGGAAGGTGGGCAGGGAGAAATCCACCAGCGCGCGCCGCGACATGGTCATGGAGGTGGGCTCGCACAGGATGTCGATGCGCCCGTCGCGCACCGCCTCGAACCGGTCCTCGGCGGTGACCTTCACGTATTCCACCTTGAGGGTCGCGACCTTCAGCGTCCGTTTCAGGCCCTCGGCGACCTCCCGGCAGAGATCGACGATGTAGCCCGCGGGCTGGCCGTTGGATGCGGCGTAGGAATAAGGCGGGGCGAAATGGCGGTAGCCGATGCGGAACGGCTCGCCGTTCGCCACCCGGTCGAGGGTCTGTGCGCCGGCGGGGGCCGCCAGCGCAAATGCCAAGGCGGCGGCGACGGCCGACAGGCCCCCGGCGCGAAAGACTGCACCTGCTGATTTACCGGTTCCTGCCGCCATGTCCGTTTCCCCCAAGCGTCCCACCCGCGGGCGCGATCTTGCCGCGCCCCGCGCCCGGCGCCAAGAGCCGCGTGGACGTTCGCCCCCGCTGCAGCCGTTGCCGGGCCGTGGTGCCGCATGCCGATGCGGCACCACGGCCCGGGGCCAGGAGCGAAAGTCGGCTTGGTCCGCCGCTCGATTCATTATATCTCAGTGAATATAGGTTGAGCGCCGTCCGTTCAGGCGGCGCACGCATGCTCCGGGGGATTTTCGATGAACGGATTGCTCAGCCGGCGCCGGCTTCTCGGCGCGCTCGCGGGATCGGCCGGAGCGCTGGCCTTGCCGGACCTGACCGCGTTGGCCGCGCCGGCGCAGGGGCTCGAGATTCTCGGCGCCCCGAACGGATCGACCATCGTGCTCCTGCGCCTTCTCCAGTCCGGCGCCCTCGATTCCGTCGCCCCCGGCGCCTCCTTCCGGCTCTGGCGCGACACCGACGAACTGCGCGCCGCCATCGTCTCCGGCCGCACCAGCCTGTTCACCACCCCCACCCATGTGCCAGCGAACCTCGCCAATCGCGGCCTGCCGCTGAAACTGTTCGCGATCCTGTCCATGGGCCACCTGTTCGTGGTCTCGGCGGACGAGAGCATCAAGTCGTTCAAGGACCTCGCGGGCAAGCCTCTGGTCGGCTTCTTCAAGAACGACATGCCGGATCTCGTCTTCCGCTCCATCGCCCGGGGCCATGGCATGGATCCGGACAAGGACATGACCATCACCTATGTGCGCACCCCCATGGAGGCGGCGCAGATGCTCGCCGCCGGGCGCGCCACCACCGCCATCCTCTCCGAGCCGCCGGCCACCGCCGCCATAATGATGGCGAAGAGGGAGGGCCGCACGCTCTATCGCGCCATCAGCCTGCAGGAGGACTGGAAGGCGCAGCACAGCGGCCTCGGCCTGCCCATGGCGGGCATCGCCGTGCACGAGCGGCTGATCGAGCAGAGCCCGGAGCTGATCGCTGCGCTGGCCGCCGGGCTGCCCGGCGCCCGCGACTGGGTGATGGCCAACAAGCCGGAAGCCGGGCAGCTCGCGGAGCAGAAGATGGACGTGAAGGCTCATATGTTCGCCAGCGCCCTCGACCACTTCAACGTGGTGGCCGAGCCTGCGGCGAGGCAGAAAGCGGGCCTCATCGCCTTCTACGAGACGCTGCTGTCCTTCGAGCCCGATGCCCTGGCCGGAAAGCTGCCACCCGACAGCTTCTATATGAGCTTCTGAGGCGGGCATGGCCTGGGCCGACCGCAGCCGCCCCGTCGCGCGCCTTCGGGCGGGGATGCCGCCGCGCGCGGGCATGGCGCGCGGCAATGCCGTCGCGGTGGCGCTCTGGACTGCAGCGGGCCTCGGCCTTCTCGCCGGCGCGTGGCAGTGGGGTGCCACGGTTCTCGGCCCCTTCGTGCTGCCGAGCCTTCAGGAAACGGGGCAGGCCATGGTACGCCTCGCGGTGAGCGGGGCCGCGGGCCCGGCTCTGCTGGCCACCCTCGTCCATGCCCTCGGCGGATGCCTCGCGGGCGGGGCGGTGGGGCTGGTGCTGGGCATTGCCGGCGGGCTGGCGCTGCCGGTGGGGGCCATGTCCCGGCCGGTGTTCACGGCGCTGCTCGGCACCCCGCCCATCGCCTGGGTGGTGCTGGCGTTGCTGTGGTTCGGCCCCGGCGGCGCCGCGGCCAGCTTCACGGTGGCGATCACCGCCGCGCCCATCCTCTTCCTCGCCGCGCTCGAGGGCGTCGGCAGCCGGGATCCGGCGCTTGCCGAGATGGCCCTTCTTTATCGCGCGCCCCCGCTCCAGCGCCTGACCGACCTCGTGTTGCCGGCGCTTGCCGACTTCCTGTTGCCGGCGCTGGCCACGGCGCTCGCCTTCTCTTTCAAGGTGGCGGTGATGGCGGAGGTGCTGAGCGGCGCCGACGGGGTCGGGGGCGGCCTCGCCACCGCACGCGCCCATTTCGACCTCGCGGCGACCATGGCGTGGATCGTGCTCGCGGTGGCGGTGCTGCTCATCGCCGACGCGCTGCTGCTGGCGCCCCTGCGCGGCTGGCGGGCCGCGCGCGAAGGCCGGGCCGGCGTGCCCCCGCAGGCCTGAGCATGCTGGCGCTGGAAGGGCTTCATCTCGCCTTCGGCCCCGCGCCGGTGCTGGCGGGGATCGACTTGGTGGTCAAAGCGGGCGAGCTGGTGGTGCTGCTCGGCCCGTCCGGCTGCGGCAAAACCAGCCTCCTGCGCCTCGCCGCCGGCATCGAGGCAGTCCAGGGCGGGCATGTCGCCAACCGGTTCCGGCGCACCGCCATGGTGTTCCAGGAGCCGCGCCTGATGCCGTGGGCCGACGCGCGGGACAATGCCGCCTTCGGCCTCAAGGCGCTGGGCGCCGCGAAGGCGGAGCGCCGGGCGGCGGCAGAGGCGATCCTGCGGCGCCTCGGCTTTGCGGAGGCGGACCTCGCCAAGCGGCCGGCGCAGCTGTCCGGCGGCATGCAGCAGCGGGTCTCCATCGCCCGCGCCTTCGCGCTGAAGCCCGACCTCGTGCTCATGGACGAGCCCTTCTCCGCCCTCGATGTGGGCCTGCGCGGCGATCTCCAGGCGCTGCTGCGGGCCGAGGTGGAGGGGGCGGGGG
>NZ_JAIVFN010000014.1 GCF_030015065.1 Xanthobacter autotrophicus
GCCCTCGGCGGCAGAACGCCGGAGGAGGTCCATACGGCCTGCGACAGCATCGACATGGCGGCGTAACGCACACCAGAACCAAGCTTAGCAAAGCCGCCAATCTGTCCGCCAAACCGGGACCACCTCACGCTCGGCCGGACGCCGAAGACAGCGGCAAGCAATTATGCCACCTCGTGGCGATCTCCATGGACCACAGGGGTGTGCCGGTCGAACTGTTCACCACCAACCAATGGGTGACGGACGAATGGCTTTATCCTGCCGATGCGGTGATCCCGCTGATTGATCGGTTCGCTTTCTCCGATCCGGGCGCTGCACCCCTTGCCGCCCGGTGGCTCGCAGCCTTCATCGCCCTCCACCAGCCGGTGATCGCCCGACTGCTGCAAGAACGCGATGCGGCGCTCGAAATCGGAACCGCCGGAGGCGCAGGAAGGTGGGGCGATCCGGACTTGGGGGTCCTCTCGCGGCGTCCGGTCGATATCGACGGCTGGATCACCGCGGTTCGAGGAGCGCGCCAAGACCGGTGAGGCGACTCACGAGCGCCAGCGCCCCGAATGTGTTGTAGACTTCTGTTTTGACGCGCGTTCTTGGCGCAGGATCGCAATCCACTTTTGCTTAAATCCTTTTACGGGCGAGGCTCGCCGGCATTGCGGAACAGCTCTGCGAGCTTGTCTTCCGTGCCGCGATCCAGCGCCTCCGCATGTCCCGCTTCACGCAGCAGTGTCACCGTCTTCGCCAGTTGATCGACATATCTGCGGCAGTGCTTGCACATCATCAGATGCAGCCGAAATTGCGCGCGTGCCGACCAGCTCAACTCCTGATCGAGATAGGCGCTCGCCTTTTCGGTCACTTCGCGGCAACTCAGCACGATACGTCTCCGAAATTCGATCCAGGGCTCTTTATACGAACGAAAGGAGGATCCTTCTCAGTCTCGCAGTTCATCCTACTGTTACACTTTTCGCGTCGTGCGAGGCGCGCTGCCCATTTCCGGCCGAGCGAGCAGCGTCTCCATGGCCTGGCGCAGCCGGGCGCGGCCGCGGTGGAGGAGCACGCGCTGATTGGCCTCGCTCACGCCGAGGATCGCGCAGGCCTCCTCCGGTTCCAATCCCTCGACGTCGCGCAGGATGATGACGCTGCGCTGGGCCGGCGGCAAGGTATCCAGCGCCGCACGCACATGCTCCAGCATCTGGCGTCCCGCGACAATGCGCTCAGGGGTGAGGTCGCACCAGGAGGTTGGAGGATCGGCCCACATGCCGTTGGGTTTAAAACGACCGGGATCGACAGCGGGATCCCCGTCCACGCCCAGGTCCGAAAAGGTGATCGTGCGTCCATCACGCGCGCCGCGCGTGCGGGCCTTGTTGACCAGGACGCCGAAGATCCAGCTCTTGAGGGAGGACCGCCCCTCAAAACCGGAGAGGCCGGTGATCACGGCGACCCAGGTATCCTGAACCACCTCCTCGGCGGTCGGGCGGCTTTTGACGAAGGTGCGGGCCAGGCTGATCATGGCCCCGTTGAGGCTGCGCACCAGTTCGCGGAAAGCAACCTCGTCCCCCGCCCGCAGCCGCGCCACGGCCTCATCCGGTTCGGTTTCACCCGGGCCGTGCTGCTTCCCTCCACCCATCATGGCCCCCGCTTAGGTTTAAGCCCCGAGCATTCGTTCTGAGCCTCGCCCATCGACCCGGCCCGCTGCGCTTGCATCGGGGGACAGGGCACCGATCCGTATGAGCAGAAGACGCAGCAATCGCCCGACTTGGGTCGCAGCACAACGCCGCATGTCTTGCACGCATAAAAGAAAAGACATGCATCTTCAGGCATCGGCTCCGACGCGATGGCGCCGCAGTGCGGACAGGTGATGATGCCCTCGCGCATCAGAGGCGCGGCCGGGGTCATCGCTTCATTTCCGCGTCGGTGTAACGGCGCGCGCGCTCACGAGACGAACCATCAGGCGTTGCGTCTTCCGCCTGGCTCTCCGTCGCAGGAGGGGGCGAGCGAGGGGGCGCCCCGGTGCAGTTGGCGTCCCGTTCCTGGCGCAGGCGGTACGAGACGGCGCCATAGGTGGCGACACAATAGGGCACGATGAATGTGAGTGCGATTTTGGTCCAATCGAGCGCGCGTCCGCCCACCATCGCGTCGCCCTGGTTGATGAGGTTAAGGACGGTGCCCACCACCGCGGCGACGCCGAAGGACCGCCGGGGAATACCGGACTCCAGGGCATGGGAGAGAAAGCGCATGATCATGATGCCTCCCGGATGGCGGCCGGATCCCTCATCGGCCATCTCAGCGCTCCCGCGGCGGCAGCGCGGACCGGACGATGCTCTCCAGGAGCGCGCGGTCCTCACCCAAGCGGGCGAGCACGCGGACCGAGATGACCGCCGACAGGAGGCGGCGGGCAACATCCTCGGAGCGCATGCCGGCGTCGACGGAACCCTCCTGCTGCGCCCGTTCGATGGTGCGGCGAAATCCGTCCTCCACTTCCTTGAGACCGTCCCTGATGTCCGCACCGAGTTCGAGATCGATGGGCGCAACCTCCATGGCGGCGTTCACGAGGAGGCAGCCACGGCGATCGCAGAGGGAGGCGGCAACAAGGTTCGCGAAGAAATCGTGCAGAGCAGCCAGCGGATCGGCGGCGGCATCGAGTTCAGCCATCCGCCGTCGCGACGAGAGGTCGAGATAGCGCTGGAGCGCGCGGATGAACAGCCCCCGCTTATCTCCGAACGCATTGTAAAGGCTCGCTCCGCCCATCTGCATCCGGGCCGCGAGGTCCCTGATCGAGGTCGCGCCATATCCCTTCTCCCAGAAGCCGGCGACGGCGGCGTCGATGACTTCTTCTTCGTCGAAGGCGCGGTGTCGTCCCATGGCGCGTGCTCCTTGAAACGTGACCTGTGCATTGGGGATCTTCGTTGATTTTTTAGATCGCCCGATCAAAAAAACAAGCACCGATTTTTCAGGAGGACCTTCATGAAACGACTGCACCCGCTGCTCGCCGGCCTGACCTGCGCTCTGGTCCTGCTCGGATCGCACCTCTCCGCTTCCGCCGCCGAGCGCAAGCCCTTCGACCCGGCAGCTTTTGCTGCTGCCCAGGCGGCGAGTGCACCCATTCTCGTGGAGATCTCGGCCCCCTGGTGTCCCACCTGCAAGGCGCAAAAGCCCATCATCGATGCCCTGGCCGCGCAGCCGGAGACCAAGGCTTTGGTCATCTTCGAGGTGGATTTCGACACGCAGAAGCCCGTGGTTCGGGGCTTCAAGGCGCAAAGCCAGAGCACCCTGATCGCATTTCGGGGCAAGACCGAGACGGCGCGGTCGGTGGGCGACACCAACCCCGCTTCGATCGCCGCGCTGGTGAAATCGTCACTCGCCCGGTGAGGCGCGGCTCATGACCTTCGGCGACAGCTTTCTCGCATTCCTGGCCGGCATCCTGTCGACGCTGTCTCCATGCGTGCTGCCCATCCTGCCCTTGGTCTTGGGGGCAGCAGCCTCGCAACATCGGCTGGGGCCTGTCGCATTGGCGGGCGGCCTTGCCTTGTCCTTCGTCACCATCGGCCTCTTCGTCGCGACCATCGGCTATTCCATCGGTCTCGATGCCGGGGTGTTTCGGGCCGTCGCAGCGGTGCTGCTGATGTCGGTCGGCCTCGTTTTGCTCGTGCCGATCTTCCAGGCGCGGCTGGCAAGTGCGGCAGGCCCGGCGTCCGGCTGGGCGCAGGAGCGGTTTGGCGGCTTCTCCGCCACCGGGCTGAAGGGGCAGTTCGCCGTCGGGCTATTGCTCGGCGCGGTCTGGAGCCCCTGCGTCGGTCCCACCCTCGGGGCCGCGTCCGTTCTCGCCGCCAAAGGCGAGAACCTCGGCGAGGTGGCCCTGGTCATGCTCGCCTTCGGCCTCGGCGCGGCCTTGCCGCTGCTGGGGCTGGGGATGCTCTCGCGCGAAGCCATGATGCGCTGGCGTGACCGGCTGCTGCAGTTCGGCCAAGGCGGCAAGTCCGTGCTCGGCGCCCTCCTCATCATCATCGGCCTGCTCATCCTGACGGGCCTCGACAAGCGCCTGGAGGCGGCCCTGGTGGAGGCTTCCCCCGCTTGGCTCACCCATTTGACCACGCAGTTTTGACCGGTCTCCGGATGCGGAGGCAATCCATGACCGGCCTCGACATTCTGTTTCTGCACCAGCCATTGCGCACGCTCGGGGTCGTCCTGCCGTTCGGTCGTGATGGCGTGGTGCGCAGAGCGCGCCGCTGGCTGCGAGCCGAGGACAGGCGAGACCGAAACCGATGAGGAGGGCATCCACATGAATTCCGTACCGCTTCAGGGAATCCGGGCCTGCGTCTTCGACGCATACGGGACCCTGTTCGACGTCTCGTCCGCGGCGCAGGACTGTGCCGATGTGCTGGCAGACAAATCCGCCCCGCTTGCTGCGCTGTGGCGCGACAAGCAGCTTCAATATACTTGGCTGCGCGCCGCGCAGGGACGGCACGCTGATTTCCATCAGGTGACCGGTGATGCGCTCGACTTCGCCCTGGAGACCCTGGCGATCAGCCATGCGGGCCTGCGCGAGCGCCTGATGGGCCTTTATTTCACCCTACGCCCCTTTCCCGAGGTGAGCGATGTTCTGCGTCGCCTCAAGGCGGCCCGACTGCGTCTTGCCATCCTGTCCAACGGCAGCCCCGCAATGCTCGACGCCGCGGTCAAGGGCGCTCAGCTCGGCGACGTCCTCGACGCGGTGCTGTCGGTGGAGGACGTCGGGGTCTTTAAACCCCACCCCAAGGTCTACCAGCTTGCGCTCGATCGGCTGGACCTGCCCGCGTCGGCTGTGTCCTTCCAATCGTCCAATGCGTGGGACGCCCACGCGGCATCGGCGTTCGGGATGCGGGTCATCTGGTGCAACCGCTATGGGCAAAGACCCGAGCGGCTCCCCGGGAGGCCCGATCGCATGGTGACGTCCCTTGCCTCTCTCCCGGAACTGGTCGGGGCGGCGTAGGCGGGCTCAGGACGGCGGACCGGACGACGACGGCTTGGAGCGATGCGCGCGCACGTCGGCACCGCGCACTGTCGACGCGCTGACGCCGGCCGCTGATCACAACACATGGAACAGCTTCCCATGCGGGCGCGAAGTCTCATGAACAGGCGGGCAGTGATCGGCGGCCTCGCCAGCCTCATCTGGCCGTCCGCCGTCGGGGCACAGATGCCGCCGCTCCAGGATGATCCGCCCGAGCTGCGAACGGCGCGGTCGCAATTCATCATCGTCGCGGGGGGCGGTGTCCTTTCCCCGGTGAACGTCGAGCGGATGGACGGGAAGCGGATCGATCTGTCGTCCTTTCGCGGCCGCGTCGTCCTGCTGAGCTTCTGGGCCACATGGTGTCCGCCTTGCCGGCGCGAGGTCCCGCAACTGGAGCAACTCCAGGCCATGCTCCGCGGAGAGAAGATCGAGATCGTCGCGGTCTCCATCGATCGCTCAGGTACGTCGGTGGTGAAGCCGTTTCTCGATCGGCTCGGGGTCCGCAAACTGACGCCTTATCTCGATCCGGGCGGACAACTGACGCAAGCTCAGGGGCCCGACGCGAGGCCGCTGTTCAGGCTCTACGGGATGCCCATCTCCTACATCATCGACCGCCACGGCCGCGTGGCCGGCTATTTCAGTGGCGAGATGGACTGGACATCGCCCGCAGCGCTCCGGCTCCTGCGCTATTACGCGGATCCTTAAGACTATCGGGGGCAGGCGGCACAGGAATTCAGATACCATTCCGCAAGGCGAACCAACAGGAGGTGACGAGTTCGGATTCCGGCTCGGCCGCGGCGAGGATCAAATATCGATGCCCTCGACCAGGGTGACTCCGGGCTCGATTGTCGACCGCCACTCCTGACGCGGATGTCCGTATTGCGGGAATCGATCCAGCGTCAGCGGTTGGTTTGGCATGACGCACCTCATCTTGCCCGCGGCTGCGCCGCCTGCCGCGCCAGCTCGGCCTCCAACTCGGCGATCCGGGCCGTCAGCGGCGCCGTCACCGCGCGCACCTCATCGAGCGTCAAGCGCTCGGTAATGTGCTGGGGGCAGTTCCAGTCGAAGCCCTCGACCGTGATGACGAAGCCCCGCTCGATCCGCGCCCTGTAGTCCGGCATCTCAAGGCGCGACAGCACCGCCTCATCGTCGGACCCGACGATCTTGGCGCGGCCGAACAGCTTGAGACGGGTCTTGTTCGGATAATCCATGAAGAACAGGGACACCCGCTCGTCCGTCATCAGGTTCCCGACGCTGACATACTGGCGGTTGCCGCGGAAATCGGCAAAGCCGATCGTGCTCTCGTCGAGCACGCACACGAACCCTGTCGGTCCGCCGCGATGCTGGATATAGGGCCAGCCCGTCTCGCTGACAGTGGCCATGTAGAGTGAGTTCCGGGCCGCGATGAACCCGACCTCGGCATCCGTGAGCCGGTAATTCACCGCATGGGGCAAGTGCTCCATCCGGGCATAGGACGCTCGGCTGCCCAGGTCCTCCTGCACCTTCTTCACCATGGGTGTGAAGGCGATCTCCGCGAAGTGGTGTGGCATGATGTCCTCCTCCATCCGCCCCAGAGACGGATGGCGCGGCCGAAGCCGCGCCATGTCGCCATCGCCGGGTCAAGCGGCCGTGTTCAACTCGATCGCCGGGAAGTCGATGTCGATCTGGGTGGCCTTGCCCAGCAGGTTGGTGAAGATGTTCATGGCCACATGCGTGATGATCTCGATCACCTCGGCGTCGGAGTGGCCCGCCGCGCGGACCGCGTCAAACTCGGCCTTGCTCACCTGGCCCGTATGCGCGACCAGCGCGCGGGCAAAGCCCAGGGCGGCTTCCGCCTTGGCGTCCGAGGACCGGCCCGCACGGTTGGCGAGCATCTCCTGAGTGTCGAGGCCGGCCTTTCGGCCGATCGCCGTGTGCGCCGAGACGCAATACTGGCAGGCATTCTGCTCGGCGACCGTCAGGGCGATGCGCTCGCGCGTCCGCGGGTCGAGCACGCCGGCGCCGGCGATCCCGTAGAGGCCCAGGAAGGCGCTGAGCGCGGCCGGCGAATTCGCCAGCACACGGATGAAGTTCGGTACCATGCCGAGGCCGGACTGGACGGCGTCAAGCAGTTGCTTGGCCTCGCCAGTGGCGGTCTGGGGGTCGATGACGGCAACACGAGCCATGGGATTGGTCTTTCCGTATCTGATGGTGCGGTGCGCCTCGGCGCCGCTCCCGTGCAATCTGGCTCACCGCGCCGTTTGAAAGAATGCCCGAGATGTGGAACGATTTATTTCGCACGGAGGAATAATGCGTGGACCGGCTGCATGAAATCGAGGTGTTCATCGCGGTGGCAGACGCCGGCAGCTTCGCCAAGGCCGGCGCACGGCTGCGCCTGTCGCCGCCGGCGGTGACGCGCGCCATTTCTGCGCTCGAGGACCGCCTCGGCGCGCGCGTCTTCAATCGGACGACTCGCAGCGTGACCATCACCGATGTCGGCCGAAGCTTCCTGGAAAGCGCACGGCGCGTCCTCACCGATCTCGACGCGGCCGAGAAGGAAGCAGTCGGCGAAACGGCCATGCCGCAAGGCCACCTCACCATCACGGCTTCGGTGACGTTTGGGCGATCCGCGCTTCCACCGGTGGTCTGCGCCTTCCTTGCTCAGCACCCGCGCGTGTCGGCATCCGTTCTGCTGCTCGATCGGGTCGTGAACCTCGTCGAGGAAGGCATCGATATCGCCGTGCGCATCGGTCACCTGCCGGATTCGAGCCTGATGGCTAAAAGGATCGGCGCGGTCCATCGGGTCCTGGTCGCAAGCCCGGATTACCTCGCAAGGCGCGGGGCGCCGGTCGCACCCACCGACCTGCGGCTCCATTCCATGATCGCCTTCACAGGCCTCATGCCAAACCGCGAATGGCGGTTCCTGAACGGACAGAAGCAGGGCAGCCTGAACCTCAACCCGACCTTCGAAATCAACGACGCAGTGACCGCCATCCAGATCGCCGAGAAGGGGCACGGCATCGCCATTGCCCTATCCTACATGGTGAGCGACCAGATCCGCGCCGGAACGTTGGTGGCCGTCCTCGACGCATTCAAGCCACCGGCCCAGCCGGTGCATCTGGTCTATCCGCACGCCCGGCTCGTCGCGCCCAAGATTCGCGCCTTCGTCGATTTTGCGGCGCCTCGGCTGAAGACCGCCCTCGATCAATTGATGTGGAGAGGCGCGGGCGACCCCCGACAGGACGCTTCGGGGCGAGCGTCCTGACAGCTGAAAGCCTACGCTTCAGTATTCGGTCCGAGCCCGATGGGCGGACGCCCCAAGAAACCCGGGACGATTGTCTCCGATCTGGGCCGCATCCACCGTCATATCGTTCCTCTCCTCGGCTCGCGTCGCGTCAGGGAGCTGACGAAAGCCGACGTCACGAAGGCCATGAAGGACATCATGGCCGGGAAGACACGCATCACCGTCAAGACGAAGAAACTGCGCGGAGAGCGCTGACGGATATCCGAAAGGGCTTCCTCCACCCGCCGCTCTACAAACCGCTCAAACATGCCATCCCCGAATCCCGGACAATCGGAAGCAGTGATATCGGCTGATTGGAAGTCAATGGCCCGCCAATTGGAATAGCATGGGTCGCCATCTGGAAGCGTAAGGGGAAGCCTTCCCCTGCGGTCGAGCAGCCCGGCGAGCCGCACTCCCACTGGCACCGGCATGCGCCGCTGGCGCATCGGCACCCGCACTATCCCGATCTCCATCATCGTCACGGGCACGGACGGCCTGGGGCCGGGGCGTCTCAGGGGAGGCGCGCGCCGCCCGGCGCGTCAGGGCGGGCACCGTCACGAACAGGGCCGCGACGACCGCGAAACCGGCCCCTGCGGCAAAGGTCGCCGCGGAGCCGATCCGCTCCCACAGCACCCCCGCGACGACGCTCGCCACCAGCATGGCGACGCCGGTGGCGAGGTTGAACAGACCGAACGCCGAGCCCCGCAGCGTCGCGGGCGCGTGCTGGGCTACAAGCTTGGCGAGCAGGCCCTGGGTGAGCGCCATGTGCGCGCCCCACAAGGCGATGCCGAGAAAGGCGCCCCAAAGGCCCGGCGCGAACGCCAGCATCAGGTCCGCGCCGATGAGGACTGCCAGCCCCACCAGCAGCGGGCGCGTGGGTGAGGCCTGGTCGGACCAGGCACCGGCGGGATAGGCGCCGAGCGAATAGACGACGTTCATGGCCACGAGAACGAGCGGCGCGAGGGCCAGCGGCAGGCCCTCGTCGTGCGCCTTCAGCACGAGGAAGGCTTCGCTGAACCGCGCGAGGGTGAACACCACGCCGATGGCGACGACGCCCCAGAACGCGCCGTCGAGGTGCCGGAGATCGGCGAGGCGCACCGGCGGCGGACGGCCGACGGCGCCCTCCTCCCCGATGGCGCGATCCTCGACCCCCAGGATGACGCACGCCACCGCGAGCGCGCCGGGGATGAGGGCGAACCAGAACACCGTTCGCATGTCGTCGGCGAACAGCGCCATCAGCGCGATGGCGAGGAGCGGCCCGAGGAACGCGCCGACGGTGTCGAGCGCCTGTCGCACCCCGTAGGCGCGCCCGCGGATGGAAGGCGGCGTGACATCCGCCACCAGCGCGTCCCGCGGCGCGCCGCGCATTCCCTTGCCGATGCGGTCGGCGAAGCGCGCGGCGAATACCATCGGCGGCGCGCCGGCGAGGGCGAAGAACGGCTTCGACGCGGCGCCCAATCCATAGCCGATGAGGATCAGCGGCTTGCGCCAGCCGATGCGGTCGGACAGGTAGCCGGAAAAGACCTTCACGATGGCGGCGGTGGATTCGCCCACCCCCTCAATGAGGCCCACCACGGCCACGCTGGCTCCGAGGGTTGCGGTGAGAAAAAGGGGCAGCAGCGCGTGGATCATCTCCGACGAGATGTCCATGAACAGGCTCACGAACCCGAGCGCCCAGACGGTTCTCGGGATCGACCGGCGCTTATCGGTGTCTTGAGCCGGAGCATGCATGATAGCTCTCAACTTGACGAACCCGACCGACGCCCACAAGGGCTCATGCGCCCTCGTCCCGTTACGCTGCGCGCACCTGCGTCATCATGCCGAGCCCGTGTGGCCGAGGTGGCAGTGGAGGAACCACGACCACATGGCCCGCGTCGAAGGCGGTGGTCACCGGCGCATGGGCGGGAACGACCACCGTATCGCGCACCGACCCGGAAAAGCGCTGTCCACCGATGCCCACCACCTGGAAATGATGCCCGTGCAGGTGCATCGGGTGCATCATGGATGTGGGGTTCATGAAGGTCATCTCCGCCCTCTCGCCCTGGCGCACGTCGAAGGGCCGGTGCCCGCCGCGGATGTGGCCGTCAATGACCCGGCGAGAGCCGGGCTCTTCGCCGAACATCACCGTATAGCGCGTGTCAGGTTGCCGTGGCGCGACGGGCTTTGCCGCGGGTAGCTTCAGTTCGAGGGAGAGGTCGGCCAGCCCCGGGGAGTATCGGCTCCGTCCGCCTCGTTATCTGAGCTGCGTCTCAACCGGCAGGCCGTGCCTGCTCCAGGCCAGCATGGAGCCGTCATAGAGCATGACGTCCCGGTAGCCGAGCAGTTCGTGCATCACGAACCACGAGATGGCGGAGACATGGGCCGTGTTGCAATAGGCCGCCACCGTCTGCCGGGGACCGAGGCCGACGGCTGTATAGGCGAGGGCGAGTTCCTCCTTCGGGCGATAGGTGCCGTTGGCGGCAAAATTCGCATCGAAAGGAAAGAGCCTCGCGCCGGGAATGTGGCCCGCCTTCACGATGTTCGGGCGCTTCTCCAGGCCCACATAGAAGCTGAAGAACCGGGCGTCGAGGATGCCCGCATCCTTGCGCGTCTGGAGCGCCTCCATCTGGGCCGTGTCGGCGAGGAATTCGCGGCGCGGAGGCCGGGCCTTGAAATTCCCCGTCTGCGCCGCCTCGTCCTCGCCCCACACCTCGCGGTTCTCGGCCACCCATCTGGTCGTGCCGCCGTCGAGGATGGCAACCTTGTCGTGGCCATAATATCTGAGCTGCCAATAGACGTAGGCGGCATAGCCCGCATCGTCCGGTCCCCGCCCCCGATGGGTGAGCACGACGAGCGTGTCGTCGCTCACCCCGACCGATCGCATGAGCGCCGAGAACGCCTCGGGCGGGAGGTTCATGTCGGTGATTTCCACGCCGCGTTCGGTGGTGGTGCCACGGGCCTTGCGGAAGTCGAGAGGCACCGCGCCGATCAGGTGGCCGCCCTCCTTGTAGCTGGTGTCGTCATTGCGCACGTCGAGGACGAGGACCTCCTCCTGGTGGGCTGCGAGCCATTCGCTCGAGACCAGCGGGCCGGGAAGGTCCAGGGCGGCGGCGGGCGGCGCGGGCACGGCCGCGAGGAACCCGAGGGCAAGCATGCCCCATACCAGTTTGAACATTGGCGTTTCTCCCATTCTTGTTGGTTGGGACTTCGGCGACGGCGTCGTGTCAGCCTGCCGCGACGGGCAGCCCGGCGGCGCGCCATTCCGGCATTCCGTCTTCCATGCGGCGGGCCGAGAAGCCCCTGGCGCGCAGGCGTGCAACAGCCTCCACCGCGAGCAGGCAATAGGCGCCGCGGCAATAAGCAACGATCTCCGTCGCCGGATCGAACTCGGCGAGGCGGGCATCGAGCTCCTCAAGCGGGACGCTGACGGCTCCGGGCACGTGGCCGAGGTCGAACTCCTCCCGGGGCCGCACGTCGATCACCGTGACGAGGCCCGCCTGCGCGCGGTCCACAAGGTCGGCGCGACCGACGGGCTCAAGCCCGTCCCGCCCGTCGAAATAGCGCGCAAGCAGAGCACCCACAGACGCGACATTGCGTTCCGCCGTCTGCCGCAGCACCGACATGAGCTGGACGACCCCGTCGTCCGCCAGCCGGTAGAGGACGAACTTGCCGTCGCGGCGGGCCTCCAGCAGGCCCGCACGACGCAGCTGCTGCAGGTGCTGGGAGGCATTGGCCATGGAGAGCCCGGTCAGCCGGGCCAGCGCCTCCACGCTACGCTCGCCCTGCGCGAGGTGCTCCAGCAATTCCACGCGGTGCTCGTGGCCGAGGGCGCGCGCCACCGCGGCCAGCTCGGCGAACAGAGCGCGTTTGGGATCCGTTGACTTGCACATGATGGTAACGATACATCATTCAAGCGATAACTTGAACGTATAATTGTCCTGCCCATGCCGCGAGGGCATCGTGGGGTACAGGCGGAGTCGGACATGCACGCGCTGTTCATTCTCAACGATCCGCCCTACGGCACGGAGCGCGTCTATAACGGCCTGCGCCTCGCCGCCGGCATCCTCAAGCAGGATGCGGGAAACCGGGTCACCGTGTTCCTCATGGCGGATGCCGTCGCCGCCGCGAAGGCTGGCCAGAAGACGCCGGACGGCTATTACAATGCGGAGCGCATGCTGAAGCGGGTCCTCGCCGGCAAGGGCGAGGTGCTTCTGTGCGGCACCTGCATGGACGCCCGGGGCCTCTGCGATGCCGATGTGACGCCGGGCGCGCGGCGCAGCACCATGGATGAACTCTCGGCCGTCACCGTTTCGGCCGACAAGGTCCTGGTGTTCTGATGACCGCACCCGCCATTGCGCAGGCGATGCCGCGAAGCCGCATGATCCGGCAGGTCGCGCTGCTCTCCGCCGCCCAGGCGCTGTTCCAGACGGCATCCGTCATGGTGATGACGGTGGCCGGCCTTGCCGGGGCCGCCATCACCCCCGCGCCGGAACTCGCCACGCTGCCGGTCGCGGCCATGTTCCTCGGCACGGCGATCGGCATCGCCCCGGCATCCCTGTGGATGGCCCGCGTGGGGCGAAGGGTCGGCTTCGTGGCGGGCGCCGTGCTGGGAACCCTCGGCGGCCTCCTGGGGGCGCTCGGAATCTTTTATGCGTCGCTGCCGCTGCTCTGCCTCGGGACCGGCCTCGTCGGCGCCTATCAGGCCTTCGCGCAATTCTATCGCTTCGCCGCGGCGGAGGTGGCCACCGACGCTTTTCGCCCCCGCGCCATCTCCTTCGTCCTGGCCGGCGGGGTGGTGGCCGCCATCGCCGGACCGATCCTCGGGCGCTTCGGTGGCCCATTGCTGGCGGCGGACTATGCGGGCTCGTTCCTGATCCTCGCCGTCGTTTCGCTGCTGGCGGCGGGTCTCCTGCAGGGCGTTGACGTGCCGCGCCCCACCCAGAGCGCATCGAGCGGCGGGCGACCGCTGGGCGCGATCGTCCGGCAGCCCGGCTATCTCGTGGCCCTGTTCGGCGCGGCCACGGGCTATGGCGTGATGATCCTCGCCATGACGGCGACCCCGCTCGCCATGCTGCACCATCAGCACGACCTTTCGGCCGCAGCGACGGTGATCCAGATGCATGTGCTGGGAATGTTCCTGCCGTCCTTCTTCACCGGCGCGCTCATCTCCCGCTTCGGGGTGCTCAAGGTGATGCTGGCCGGGGCGTTCCTGCTGGCGGGTCATGTTCTCATCGCGCTGTCGGGCACGCAATTCCTCGCCTTCGCCTCCGCGCTGGTCCTGCTGGGCGTGGGCTGGAACTTCCTGTTCATCGGCGGCACCACGCTGCTCACACGCTGCTACGCGCCGGAAGAGCGCGCTCGGGCGCAGGCGGCCAACGACCTCGTGATCTTCATCGTCGGGGTGGCGACCTCGCTCGGCGCCGGCGCGATGCTGCACCTGCTCGGCTGGCAGATCATGAACGCCGTGCTGCTGCCATGGCTCGCCCTCGCGGTCCTCGCCCTCGTCTGGCTCGGCTGGCGCGAGGGGCGGGTTTAAACGGCTAGACCTCACGCGACGCGTTCGCCCAAGCTTTGGCCCCAAGCTCCGGCGTCGGCAGGCGGACCGTCGCCCGCAGGCCGCCTTCCGGCCGGTTGGACAGGCTCACCTCGCCCCCATGGGCGCGCAGGATGGCGCGGGCGATGGGCAGGCCGAGGCCTGCGCCACCGGTCTCGCGCGAACGGGAGGTCTCCAGCCGCTCGAAGGGGTCGAACACCCGCTCCAGGTCCGCCTCCGGAATGCCCGGCCCGGCATCGTCGATGGTGACGAAGGCCGCTTCCCCGGCATGGCTGATCCCGACCGTCGCGCCCGCGCCATAGCGCTGGGCGTTCTCCAGGAGGTTGCGCAGCGCGCGGCGCAGGGCCATCCGGCGGAGCGGGAGGATGTGCGGCGTCGACACGACGAGGGTGACGGGCGGGCCCGAGGCGGAAAGCTCCGCCGCGAGATCGGCCAGGAGGCCGGTCAGGTCCACCGGCTCCAGGGGCTCCGCCACCGACACGCCGCGCGCGAAGGCCAAGGTGGCCTCGGTCATCTCCTGCATCTCGTTGAGGATGAGGGTCATGCGCTCGCGGATCTCGTCGTCCTCCACCATCTCCGCACGCAGCCGCAAGGCGGTGATGGGCGAGCGCAGATCGTGGCCGAGCGCCGCCAGCATCCGCGTGCGCTCGCCGATCATCCTGAAGAGCCGCTCATGCATCCGGGCCAAAGCCTCGGCGAGCGCACGCACCTCGCGCGGGCCGTCGCGCGGCAAGGGCGGCGGCTCGGCGCCGAGCCCGAAGGCGTCGGCTGCGGCGGCCAGCCCGCGCAGGGGACCGGTGATCCGCTTGAGGCCCAGCCAGAGCGCGCCGAGAAGCAGCAGCAGCGTCAGCAGGGTCGAGGCGAGCGCCTGCGGCGGCAGATGCATGCCGGGCCGCTCCAGCCGGGCGGCGGCGTTGAGCCAGAGGCCATCCGAGAGCGGCAGCGAAAGGCGCAACTCGGCCGGGGCGATGCCGTAGTCCCTCAGCCATCGCATGGGGGACGGTGGCCCATGGCCGCGATGAAAGGTGTCCCAGGCCTCCTGCGCGCGGGCGCCGGGCCAGTCCACCGCAATGTCCGAACGGCCCTCAGGTACTGCAGGATCGGGGGAGAGCGCGAAGCGCAGGGCACGGGAGGTGGCAGCCTCCACCAGTTCGCCACGCACGGGCGCGGGGCCCCCGTCGACGAGCCTGGCGAGCCGCGTCGCGTGCTCGGCCGCCATGGCCCGCTGATCCGCCCGGATGATCGCGCCCCGCTCCGCCGTGAACAGCCAGAAGCTGGCGATCTGGCCAACGATCATGGCCGCCACCGAAAGTAGGGCCACCTGGGCCAGAAGGCTGCGGGGGAGGGGGAATTTCATCTCGCCTCCCGCACATCGGCGGCGAGGCTGTAGCCGCCCGCCCGGATGGTGGTGATGATCTTCGGCTCGGCCGGGTTCACCTCGATCTTACGGCGCAGGCGGCTGACCTGGTTGTCGATGGTGCGGTCGAAGGCGTCGGCGCTGCGGCCGCTGGTCAGGTCCATCAGCTGGTCGCGGGAGAGCACGAAGCGGGGCCGCTCCAGAAAGGCCACCAGCAGCTTGAATTCTGCGGTGGTGAGGGCGACCTCCCGTCCGTCCGCCGCATGCACGAGTTGGCGGCTGTCGGTATCAAGTACCCAGCCGGCAAAGGCCAGCTTGCGCCCGCCGAGGGCGCCCGCCAGCAGTTCGGGCCGCTCGCTGCGGCGCAGGATGGCTTTTACCCGGGCCAGCAGCTCGCGGGGGCTGAAGGGCTTCACCAGATAGTCGTCCGCGCCGATTTCGAGGCCGACCACCCGGTCGGTCTCCTCCGCCAGCGCGCTGAGCATGAGAATGGGCGGGCCGCCAGCAGCGCTCAGGCGGCGCGCCGCCGACAGCCCGTCCTCGCCCGGCATCATCACGTCGAGGATCACGAGATCGAAGCGTCCGCCCCGCAGATGCTCGTCCATCTCGGCCGCCGACTTTGCGGTGGTGGCGCGCAGGCCATTCTTCTCCAGGTACCGGCCGACCGCGTCGCGGATCTCGCGGTGATCGTCCACGACCAGGATGTGGGGAATGTGAGGGTGCTCGGCCATGGGGCAGGTTTAGCGCCTCCTTGGACGACCCGGAAAACCAATTGTCGCGTCCGGTCGCGAAGCCAGGGCTTGCGACAGAGCGATACACTTCGCCCCTTCCCCCGATATCCTCCTGCGACGCAGCCCGCCCACCTTCGCCCCATCGACACGCACAAGCGATGAGGTGAGGACATGAAACGCAAGACGCTCGCGATCCTGGGCGCCGTCGCCGCAATTGCCGTGGTCGGCGCTCTCTCCATCCCCGCCATTGCCGGTGGCCCGGGCGGCTGCTGGGGCCGCGGTCCCGGCTTCGGCATGATGGGCGGCCATGGCGGTCCCGGCTGGCAGGGCATGGGTGGCCCAATGGGCGGTGGCATGGGCGGTGGCATGCATGGGCCTATGGGCCGCTTCGCCGCCGCGCAGGTCTACATGACCTTCGACGCCGACGGCAACGGCACAGTGACCGTCGCCGAGGCGGAGGCCGGCATCGAGAAGCTGCGGGCGAGCCATGATGGCGACGGCAACGGCACCTTGTCCCGCGAGGAGTTCGGCAAGCTCTTCGCCGAGGTGACGAAGACCATGGCTGACCGCCCCTTCGCCATGCTCGACGCCAATGGTGACGGCCAGCTGAGCGCCGAGGAGATGCGCTTCCCCGCCCAGATGATGGCGCGGATGCAGGCGTGGCACGGCCAGCAGGCTGCGCCCGGCGCCAAGCCGGGGAAATGACCTGGAGCAGGTGGCGGCCCCGCGCGGGGGCCGCCACCTCGTCCGACACGGAAAGGAGAGGACATGACCGCCCCCATCACCACCGGATATTCCCGCACCCAGATCGCCCTGCATTGGGCCGTTGCGGCCCTCGTTGCCGCCCAATATCTCTTCAACGATGCCATCGCCGAGGCCTGGAGCGCTTATGTGCAGGGCAAGGCCTACGGCTTCGACCCGCTGGTGCTCGCCCATGTGGCGGGTGGCGTCCTCATCCTCGCCCTGGTCCTGTGGCGCATCGCCCTGCGCACGACGCGCGCCGCGCCGCCGCTGCCCGAGCGCGAGCCCCCGGCGCTCGCCGTGTTGGCAAGGGTGACGCATCTTGCCTTCTATGCGGCGCTGATCGGGCTTTCGGCCACCGGGGCCCTCGCCTGGTTCGTCGATGTGCGGCCCGCCGCCGGCGCCCACAACGTGCTGAAGGTGGTGCTGCTGGCGCTGATTGCCCTGCACGTCCTCGCCGTGATCTTTCACCAGAGCGTGCTGAAGAGCGGCATCATGCAGCGCATGGTGCGTCCCGGCGTCTGAGGGCGGGGGCGTCGTGGGATCTCAGGCGGGTGAAACCGCTTCGGCTTCCAGCCGGCCATCGCGAAGGGCAAAGATGCGGTCGAAGCGATCAAAGATCTTCTCGTCGTGGGTGACGGCGATGATCGCGGCATCCTGATCGATGGCGACCTTGCGCAAAAGATCCATGACGATCCCGGCGCGCTTGGAATCGAGAGCCGCGGTGGGCTCGTCGGCCAGGATGATGCACGGGCGATTGGCCAGCGCGCGCGCGATCGCGACCCGCTGCGCCTCGCCGCCCGAAAGCTTGGCCGGCATCGCCGAGCGTCGATTGCCGACCTCCAGATAGTCGAGGAGCTCGGCCGCGCGTGCCCGGGCCGTCTCGGCATCCTTGCCGGCCAGGCGCAGGACGAGGGCCACATTCTCGGTTGCGTCGAGAAACGGGATCAGGTTGTGGAACTGAAAGATGAAGCCGATCTTGTCCAGCCGCAGACGCCTGAGATCCGACCTCAGCCAGCGACCATCCTCGATCACGCGCTCGCCATCGAGCTCCATCGCGCCGGACGAGGCGTCGAGGATGCAGCCGATCACGTTCAGCAGTGTCGTCTTGCCGGATCCTGACGGACCCAGCAGAGCCACCACCTGGCGCGGGTAGACCGTCAGCGAGACGTCGCGCAGGGCGTCGACACGCGTTGCTCCCGTGCCGAAATGCTTGGAGATGTGATCGAGCCGAACCAGGGGATCACCGGCCAATGGCATGTCGCCTAACCTCCGAGCGCCGTGGCGGGATCAACCCGCAATGCCGCGCGAACACCCAGGCCGCTCGACGCGATGCAGACCGCAAGCACGACCAGGCCGAGCCCGGCCACATTGTCCACATCGAGGACCACCCGACGCGGGAAGTGATCCTTGATGGCGAAGATCATGGCCGTGCCGAGCGCGAACCCAATCAGGCCGAGCGCCAGCGCCTGCTGCACGATCATCAGGACGATCGTGCGATCGGGGGCGCCGATCAGCTTGAGCGTCGCGATCTGCTTCAGCTTCTCCATGGTCATCGTATAGATGATGAGGGCGATGATCACCGCGGACACAAAGAGCAGGATTGTCGTGAACAGCCCGATCTGGCGCCGGGCGCGATCGACCAGCGAGCGGGACAGGATATCCTCCTGCTCCGCCTGCGTGATGGCCGAAAAGTGTTTCCATCGACGAATCGTCTCCGCCACGGCATCCACTGACGCTTTGGGCTGAAGGCGTGCGACGACGGCATTCACCGTGTCGCGACCGGCCGCCGCGGTTCCGCGTGCGATCTGGACGCGGGCCGCGGGAGGACCGAGATCGAACTGCAGCTTCTGCGCATCGCCCAACGTGATGTAGACCGCCGGGTCGCCGCCGGAATTGACCTGGTGCCGGGTCAGGCCGACGACCGCGAACGTGTTGCGCCCGAGATCGATCCTGTCGCCGAGAACAAGTCCGCTCGCCTGGTCGGCGACCATCTCGAAATGGCTGCGCACGATGGCGCGTCCTTCCGCGATCTCCGGCGGTCCCCCGGGCCGCGTCGGCTCATAGCCGATGACGTAGAGACGGAGCTTGCGGCCTTGATGCTCGGCCTCGACGGTCTGGTAGGTGATGCCGCCGGCTGCGGTGACGCCGGCGATGCGCGCCACCGCCTCGCGGACATCGCCCGGAATGCGGGACGCTTCGGCGAAGGGGCCGCGCGAGTTGGCTTCCACGACCCAGAGATCCACCGCCGGAGCACGCGCAATCGTCAGGGCGTCAACGACGATGCCGCGATAAATTCCGATCATCGCCATCACCACCCCGAGCAGAAGGGCGAGCCCCAGGCAGGTCAGCAGGAAGCGCCCGAGGTTGTGGCAGATGTCGCGATAGGCGAGGTTCATGGGGCGCCGGCCTCGATGACGCGCGCGGCACGGCCCTCCTTGAAGGCAGGATCGACCTGCGTGACGACCAGCGCTCCCTCGGGCAGGCCGCCGAAGATCTCGAGCCGCCCATCTTCGGTGCGATGGCGAAAGGCGACGAGACGGCGCTCGAGGCGCCCCTGCTCGACGGTCCAGACCTTGCCTTCCCGCCCGTCATAGCCTTGCACGGCGGCTTCCGGAACGAGCAGCGCCTTGTCGAGCGTGGCGACAGAGATCCAGAACTCGACTTGCTCGCCGAGGAAGATGCGGGGCGGAGGATTGTCTCCCTTCACATAGATGCGCCGCTCTTCCGTGACACGGTCGCTTTCAAGACCGATGCGCGCCACGCGCCCGGCGAAGCTCTGCTGCGGGGTTGAGCGCCTGCGGGCCTCCACGCGCTGGCCCTCCTCGATGAAGCCGGCACGCGCCTCGTCCACATAGGCCAGCCCCCAATAGGTGCCGACCGCCACGAGGGAAAAGATGGGCTCCCCCGGATTGACGACGCTGCCGGCCTCCTTGTGGCGCGCGATGACGATGGCGTCGTAGGGTGCGACCAGCGTGCGATGGCGCAGCATGGTCTGCTCAAACTGCAGCTGGGCGCGCGCATCGGCGAGTTGGGCCTTGGCGCTTGCAAGCTCGCTTTCCGCCACAAGCGCATCCGCATTGGCGACAGCCTCGTCGCGCAGCGTCTCCTCGGCGACCTGCTGGGAGACGATGTCGCGTCCCGCCAGGGTTTGCTTGCGCCGGTTGGCCACCTGCTTCTGGGCGAAGACGGCCTTCGCCTTCTGGAGGTTCGCCTCGGCGCGGCGGATGTTGACCTCCGCGATCTCCGCTGCGGCCACCGCCTTGGCAACCTTGGCCTCCTGCTCCCCCGCATCGAGGCGCGCAAGCACCTGCCCCTGGGACACGCGGTCCCCATGATCGGCCAGAAGCTCGGTGAGGGTCGCACCGACCTCGAAGCCGATCTTGGACAGCACCTGGGCCTCGACGGTGCCCAGGCCGAACACCCGCACAGGCACGTTTTGCTCTGGATATGCGACACTGACGGGAATGGGTCTGCTGCCGGCGAAGAAGACCCCCGCCGCAAGCACCGCGACCGCCGCGGCGGACAGGGCCACCGTCCTGAGCATCCGTCCCTTGGGACGCCTTTCGGCGGCGCCAGCGGATGAGGAAGGCATGGGCGGCTGCGCCTCGTCTTGTCCGTCCGACACTTTCACCTCCTGCCAGAAGTCTCCACAGCGTCGCACCGACATCCGGGTGAGGCCGATATCAGCATCATTTCGGACGCGGCGCATTGCTCGGACCTCGGGCGATCCTCGGTAGGCTCAATGCGCGCGGCGACTTCGAGCCTCTTCAACGGATCCAGCCCCGCCTGCACCAGCACAATCGGGATCAGACGGGCATCCACGTTCGGGAATATTCTGACCATACATCAAGCCAGCATTACACATTGCCTGATTCGACGTGGCCATAAGCGACCATTCCGCGCCGGCGGGCGGTGCGGTGCGGTGCGGACGTAAAACCTGCCGCTTGAGTTCTCTCAATGCGGCATCCGCCACTCTCGGGTGTTCTTCGCCATGGAGATGCCTGTTCAAGGTCGATGGCGCCTCGTCGCGGCGTGAAAGAGAAACGTAGACATGCGACACATCAAGCTGGCCCTTTTCGGCATCCTCGCTTTCATGTCCGTGCTGTGGATCGCAGCGGAGCCTGGGGTGTTCCAACGGAATGGCTTCTTCGCGGTGCGGGCGGTAGCGGCGCAATATACCGGCGTCCTGGCCATCGCCGTCATGAGCGTGGCGATGCTGCTGGCCCTGCGCCCGCGCTGGCCCGAGCGCTGGATGGGCGGGCTCGACAAGATGTATCGCCTCCACAAATGGCTGGGCATCACCGCCCTTGTCGTCGCCGTCATCCATTGGCTGTGGGCGCAGGGGCCGAAATGGGCCGTGGGCTGGGGCCTGCTGGAGCGACCCGTCCGCGGCCCACGCCCACCCATCGCGAACCCGGTCGAGGCCTTCTTCTCAAGCCTGCGCGGCACCGCCGAGGGCATCGGCGAATGGGCCTTCTACGCGGCCGTGGCGCTGATCGCGCTGGCCCTGATCCGCGTCTTTCCCTACCGCTGGTTCTACAAGACCCACCGCCTGCTGGCGGTGGCCTATCTGGTGCTGGTGTTCCACACGGTGGTGCTCCTGAACTTCGCCGACTGGATGACGCCGCTCGGCGCGGTGATGGCCCTGCTGCTGGCCGGCGGCACCTTCGCCGCGGGCGTGGTGCTGGCGCGCCGGGTCGGCGCCGCGCGGCAGGTGAAGGGGCGGATTGCCGAGATGAACTATTTTCCGGGGGTGAAGGTGCTCGAAACCATCATCGATGTGCCGGCCGGCTGGCCGGGGCATCGGGCGGGCCAGTTCGCCTTCGCCCTGTCGGATGCCTCCGAAGGCGCGCATCCCTACACCATTGCTTCGGGCTGGCATCCGGACCATCCACGGATCACATTCATTACCAAGGAGCTCGGCGACCACACCAGCCGCCTCAAGGAGCGGCTCAAAGTGGGCCAGGAGGTTCGGGTCGAGGGGCCATACGGCTGCTTCACCTTCGACGACGACTGCCGCCACCAGATCTGGATCGGCGGCGGCATCGGCATCACCCCGTTCATCGCGCGCATGAAGCACATGGCCCTGCGCGGCGAGGCGCCCGACTGGCCGGAAGGACAGACGGCGGACCTGTTCCACGCCACCTCCGATGTGGACGAGGGGGCGCTCGCCAAACTCGGGTACGACGCGCGCTCCGCCAACGTGCGCCTGCACCTGCTGGTCAGCCCGCGCGACGGCCGGTTGACCGGCGCCCGCATCCGCGAGGCCGTGCCGAACTGGCGCGAGGCCAGCATCTGGTTCTGCGGTCCCGCCGGCTTCGGGGCGGTGCTGCGACGGGATTTCGCCGCCGCAGGGTTTCCCGTGGAGCAGAGGTTCCATCAGGAGCTCTTCGACATGCGGTGAGGCTGGCTCAACCTGTTGTGTCCAAATCGGAGGCGGGAGCCCGGACGGTGCGCAGAACCGCTGACCGCGGTTCCTCGTTGCGGCGGCTCACCGCCTGCAGACATGCCTCCTGCTGTGGTTGGGAAGGGACCCGCGCATCTGCCGTTGCTCGTCAACGGCGCGACGGTGGTGGGACCATCAGGCGGACGACAATCCCGACGACATCAGCCAGACCGAACAGGCCCGACGAGACGGGCCGGTCGCGACAAAGTACGTCAGAGGCGGCGGGCATCCGCCCAGGCCGGCGGCGAGGCCCGCCCCGTCACGCTCACATCATGCATCCCATGCCGGTGAGCAACTCGTTGGCCTTCTTTTTCTGGCCATCGCTGAGCGCGGCGTAGAGGCCGCTTAGCGGCTGCTTCATGTCCTTAAGAGCGGCGGCGCGGGCTTCCATCACCGCGATACGGGACTCCAGGCGCTCCACCGGCGTGTCGGCGTCAAAGCTGGCGCGCATGGCCTGGCGCAGGCCCTGCATGCTGACGAAATTGTTCTTCATCACCACCACATAGGCGTCCCATGCCTTGGCCTGCGCATCGGTGACGCCGAGCTCGGCCTTCAGGAAGGCAGCTCGCCCCTCAATGAAGGCGGGCAGCTCGCCATCGGCATCACCGGTCATCCAGCCACCGCAGCCGCCCATCATGCTCCGGGCCGCGCGCTGGAAGCCGGGGCCCCAGCCGCCCTGGCCGGGACCCATATAACCCGCACCCTGACCCATCATGCCCGGACCATAGCCGGGCCCACCGCCCATCTGGGCGCTCGCCGGCACGGCGGACAATGCCGCCGCGACCAGCGCGAACGCTGCGACGCCCGTGACGGAAAAAGACTTGATCTTCATGACGCTCTCCCTTCCTGTGGGCGGACACGTCCGCCCCTCCGACCTGAACCGGGGTTGAGCCCGAGCATTTTAGGCGCGCTTGCGCCTCCTGCCGCGTCGATCCACGCGCAATGCCCCAATCGTGATGCAGGACGGACGGCTTCCGCGGTCCTGTCGCGCGACCCACAGCGGCGGGCGGGCACACCCGAAACTGTCGTCACCGATGGCCGGCATCACCGCGCTACCGGCGATAGACCTCGATCAAAAAATGCGTTTGCACGCATATGCGCATGAGCGTAAATAGATCCCATGCAGCCTGCACTCACTCTTCTGTCGGCCTTGGCCGAACCCACCCGCCTCGCAGCGGTGCGCCTCCTATGGGACGGGCGCGAGCATTGCGTCTGCGAGCTCGTGCGCGTCCTCGGTGTCACCCAGTCCCGCATGTCGCGCCATATGGCGGTGCTCAAGCAGGCGGGCGTCGTGGTGGATCGGCGAGACGCCCAATGGGTGCGCTACCGTCGCAATCCCGAATTGCCGGCCGAGCAGGCAGCCATCATTGATGCTGTCCTCAACAGCCTGAACACCTCGTCCGATAGGAGAGCAGCGTGAGCGCTGACCTGTCATTGACCGGGCGCAAGCCGCCGCGGGAGGCATCGCCTCTGGCCTGGGCGGCGGCGACCGTCGCGGCGATCGCCCTCTGGTTCGTGGTCTATGCCCAGCTCGCGCCGTTCTCCCAATGGCTGGTGGCCCGCCTGCCGGTGGAGCCGGGCAGCCATCTTGCCGAGGCGGTCGCGTTCTTCATCTACGACACGCCCAAGGTGCTGATGCTGCTGACGCTGGTGGTGTTCGCCATGGGCGTGGTGCGCAGCTTCTTCTCCGCCGAGCGCACCCGTGCGCTGCTCGCCGGAAAGCGCGAGGGGCTCGGCAATATCGCGGCCGCCGGCCTCGGCATCGTCACGCCCTTCTGCTCCTGCTCGGCGGTGCCGCTGTTCGTCGGCTTCGTCTCCGCCGGCGTCCCCCTCGGCGTGACGTTTTCCTTCCTCATCGCCGCGCCCATGGTCAATGAGGTGGCGCTGGGCCTGCTGTTCGCGCTGGTCGGCTGGAAGGTGGCGCTCACTTATCTGGCCTTCGGCCTTGCGGTGGCCATCGTCGCCGGCTGGGTCATCGGGCGCCTGCATCTGGAAGGCTGGCTGGAAGACTGGGTGCGCAATGTGCGCGCCGCTCCGCTCGAACTGCCGCCAAATGGCATGACGCTGGTGGATCGCATCAGGGCTGGTCTCGACGCGGTGCGCGACATCGTCGGCAAGGTCTGGATGTGGATCATCGCCGGCATCGCGGCGGGCGCCTTCATCCACGGCTACGTGCCGGCGGATCTGCTCGCCTCCATCATGGGGCGGGATGCGTGGTGGTCGGTTCCGGCGGCGGTCCTGCTGGGCATTCCCATGTATTCCAACGCCGCGGGCATCATCCCGGTGGTGGAGGCCCTGCTGGCCAAGGGGGCGGCGCTTGGCACCGTGCTCGCCTTCATGATGGCGGTCATCGCTTTGTCCCTGCCGGAAATGATCATCCTGCGCAAAGTCCTGAGCCTGAAGCTGATCGCCGTGTTCGTGGGCGTGGTCGGCACCGGCATCCTCGCCGTGGGTTTCCTGTTCAACGCGCTGTTTTCTTGAAACAAGAAAGGCGAAGGCCATGAAAGAGGTGAAGGTGCTCGGTCCCGGCTGCTCCCGCTGCGAGGCAACGGCGCAGATGGTGCGCGACGAGGCGGCCAAGCTCGGGCTCGACGTCACGGTGGAAAAGGTCACCGACTATGCGGTGATCGCCGGCTACGGCATCGCCTCGACCCCCGGCATCGTCATCGACGGCAAGGTGGTGCACGCGGGCGGTCTGCCGAAGCCGGACGATGTCGCCCGCTGGCTCGCGGCGTGAGCGCCGCATGCTGGAATATAAGGTTCGTGCGTCGCGCATCGACGCTCACGGCAGCCTCGCCCGGACGAAAGAGGCCGAGATCACCCTCGACACCGACATCGGCGGGCGCGCCGATGCATTCAACCCGGCGGAACTGTTTCTCGCCGCCATCGCCCCGTGCATGATCAAGGGCATCGAGCGGGTGGCCCCGATGCTGAATTTCGAATTGCGCGGGGTGGAGGTCGCGCTCCATGCCGTTCGGCAGGATGCGCCGCCGAAGATCATCTCGGTGGATTACGAATTGATCATCGACACCGACGAGACGGAGCAGCGCCTGGCTTTGCTCCACACCAACGTCCGCAAGTACGGCACGATTTCGAACACTGTGGCGGAAGCGACCCGATTGGACGGGACCATCCGAAGGAAGGCATGAGCGTCGTGGGCGTGCGGACCCCGCCAGCGCGCATGCGATCAGTCGTGATCCATGAAAGGCCAAGTCCATGACGAAACGAAACGTGCGCACCGGCACCCGGTGAGCACGGCGATCGGCATACCCTTTCGGCGGTAATGCTCTGCTAGGCATCCACAAGCAGACGTTTCCGAGGTCCACAAAGGATCATCTCCAGCCCAGCTTGACAGCCATCCGCGGGGGAGATCTAGAGCAGATCTTCCCATTGTCGTGCGCCGTGCACGACACGGACGATCTCCGCCCCCTCGTCGATCTGGCGGTACAAAATCAAGTAGTTGCCGGCTGGGAGGCTTCTCAACTCAGGCCGCACCTCCGGCCGAGCAACGCCGATGCCTGGCATCTCCCCGATCCGCTGGCAACGGCGGTAAATATCTTCGTACCAGTGTCGGGCCGCCGAAGGATTGTCCTCGGCAATGTAAAGGGCGATGGCTTCGATGTCCGCCTCGGCCTGTGGTCGAAGCCGGTAGCTCATTCTCCCCCACGCCCAGCAATCTTGGCATCGAGCTTCTGCCTGATCCGGGCGAAGGCTTCCTCACCATCGACAGCGGGGCCGCTGCTCATGCCGGCATCCCACAACCGCCCCAGCTCTTCGACGGCCTTGGCACGCAGCGTCCTCCGGTGCTTCCAGTCGCGCAGGGCCTCCCGCATGACCTCGCTCGCCGACGCATACTCGCCGGTCTCGACCACCTCACGCATCATCGCCGCCATTTCAGGGGTGAGGGCGACACTCACCTTCTCGACATTGGCCATGAGATCGTTCTCCTTTTGTCCTATAGTAGGCAAGCTTACTACCAACAGCAAGCGGAGAGTTTTCGGAAGTCGGGAGCAGCCCGGCACCATCTCCAGCAAAGATGCTGCGCACCGCCATGACGGTGCGTAACGGCTAAGGCCGCGCTGGTTCAGTTCGTGCCCCCAAAGCAGGCGTTCCAAAGGGCCGCAACGGGTCACAGCCCGTAAGCGCGCCAGAGGGAGAGATCCCCGCAGTCCTCAGCCGAGCCGCATGGCCATCGCCCCCTTTTGCGTCCGCTCCGATTTACGGCTCTGAGGGAAGGGCTTCCCTACTAACACGCTGCGGGTCTCCGGCGACCCGTCTGCGGGGTTGTCCTGCAACGAGTCGAGAGTGAGAGGTTGGCCGGTTCGGCCATGACGGGTTGTGGACTGGGAGAGAGGCTCCCGGCGCCCGTCATGGAGACGACCCATGACTCAGGTGGAGATTCTGGACGCGACGCCCGCTGGTGCGGGCGCCTACAAGGTGGATGTGAGCCGCGGCGAGCGGATCGGCCGCGTGTCCTCGGAGTGGTTCTCCCGGCCCGACGACGAGCGCTACCTGTCCCTGTCGGACCTGTTCACCGCAGTGTACGGCCGGACCGAGCACAGCAGGACGCGGACGGTGGAGAGCGCGGCGATCCGCGTCGAGGCGAGCCGAGAGGACGCCGAGCGCCTGATGCTGGTGTTGCCGGGCTCGGACGCACCCGTCGCCCCGACACATTGGAGCTTCGGCCAGCTCGCGAGCCTCGTCGGCGCCCCAGCGGCCTATTTGCGCCAGCTCCCCGCACCTCTTGCCGGCATCAACCTGCAATATGGCCTCACCTCCAATCGCGCCGAGCAGGTCAAGACACTTGAGATCGAGGATGGTCGCGTCGAACTGCGCGCCGTCACCGGTCCCGACTATGGCCGCATCTTCGACCATGAGCTGGTCGCCGCCGTACAACGCATCGCCGGCAACGGCACGGGGGACACCCGCTGGAAGGTGCCGGGCGTGCTCGACTGGTCGACCGGCATCTACAATCCCCGGGTCGACATCACCAGGGATACGACGACGCTCTATGCCTCGGATCGGGACGTCTTTCTGTTCCTGGTGGACGACCTCAATCCCATCGAGGCCGGCCGTCTACCCGACGGTTCGCCCGACCTCTATTTCCGCGGCTTCTATTGCTGGAACTCGGAAGTCGGGGCGAAAACGCTTGGCATCGCGAGCTTCTATCTGCGCGCCGTGTGCCAGAACCGCAATCTGTGGGGCGTCGAGGATTTCGAGGAGATCACCATCCGCCACTCCAAATACGCCGCCTCGCGCTTTGCCCATGAGGCGGCGCCGGCGCTGACCCGCTTCGCCAATTCCTCCCCCCTGCCCTTCGTCAACGGCATCAAGGCGGCTCGCGAGAAGATCGTGGCCCGCTCGGATGAGGACCGCAGCGCGTTCCTGCGCAAGCGCGGCTTCTCCAAGGCCGAGACGGCCAGGATCATCGAGACGGTGCTGATGGAGGAGGGCCGTCCACCCGAGAGCGTCTTCGACTTCGTGCAGGGCATCACCGCCGTCGCGCGGGACAAGCCCCACCAGGACGCCCGGCTCGATCTGGAGGCGCGGGCGAAGAAGCTGCTCGACCGGGCTGCCTGAGTTCCGGAAAGCCGGAGATGCGGATTGCCGTGTCTCCGGCTCCATATGGTCCCAGCTTTCCAGATCGTCGGGTTTGCGGCGCCGTCCTCAGAGGCAGAGGGCGGCGCTGTGCTTCATGACGGGTTGAAGGCCAGAGAGAGGTTCTCCGGCCGCCCGTCGCGGAGAAGCATCCCATGGCCACGGCCGTTCAGAAGATCACCCTTTCGTCGTCCCGCGACATCCCCTTCAACAAGCTGGTGCTCAGCCAATCCAACGTCCGCCGGGTGAAGGCCGGCGTCTCCATCGAGCAACTCGCCGAGGACATCGCCCGGCGCGGCCTGCTGCAGGGCCTCAATGTCCGCGCCGTCGTCGATGCAGACGGTGTCGAGACCGGCATGTTCGAGATCCCGGCTGGCGGCCGGCGCTACCAGGCGCTGGAGCTCCTGGTGAAACGCAAGCGCCTGGCCAGGACCGCGCCGGTGCCCTGCGTCGTGCGTGAGGGCGGCATCGCCGAGGAGGACTCGCTCGCCGAGAACGTCCAGCGCGCCCCGCTGCATCCCCTCGACCAGTTCCGTGCCTTCCTGGCACTCCGCGAGAAGGGCCAGTCCGAGGAGGAGATCGCCGCCGCCTTCTTCGTGTCGGTGGCGGTGGTGAAGCAGCGGCTGAAGCTCGCCTCGGTCTCACAGAGGCTGCTCGACACCTATGCCGAGGACGGCATGACGCTGGACCAGCTCATGGCGTTCACCGTGTCGGGCGACCATGAACGCCAGGAGCAGGTGTTCGATCGGCTGCAACAGGCCTACGACAAGCAGCCTCATGTCATCCGGCGGATGCTGACCGAGGGCGCCGTGCGCGCCTGCGACAAGCGGGCGCGGTTCATCGGTGTCGAGGCCTATGTGGAGGCCGGCGGCACGGTGCTGCGCGACCTGTTCCAGGGCGACGACGGCGGCTGGCTGCAGGATGTCACCCTCGTGGACCGGATGGTGGCCGACAAGCTGAAGGCGGAAGCGGAAGCCATCGCCGCCGAGGCCTGGAAATGGATCGAGGTCGCCCCCGACTTCGCCTACGGCCACACCTTCGGCCTGCGCCAGCTGCGCGGCGATCCGGTTCCCATGTCGATGGAGGAGGAAGCGGCCCGCGATGCCGTGCAGGCGGAGGTCAACCGCCTGTCCGAGGCGTATCAGGACGCCGACGAGCTGCCCGACGAGGTCGACGCGCGCCTGGGCGAGCTTGAGGCGGCTCTGGAGGCGATGGACGCGCGGCCGCTGGCCTTTGATCCTGCAGGGGTCGCCCGTGCCGGTGCGTTCGTGAGCATCGGTCCTGAGGGCCGCCTGCGGATCGAGCGCGGCTACGTCCGGCCGGAGGACGAACTGCCGGTCGAGGCGGACCCCGACGCGGAGGACATCGGCGAGGTCGCCGCGGTGTCGGCCACCCACGACATCGACCACACCGTGTCCGCCGATGCCCAGGCAGTGGAGCCGGAGGAGGATGACGGCCTGTCGCCGATCTCGGACCGGCTGATGACGGAGCTCACCGCCCACCGCACCCTCTGCCTGCGCCAGGCGCTCGGCGACCGTCAGGACGTAGCCTTCCTCGCGGCGCTCCACGCTTTGACCCTCAAGGCCTTTTATCCCTACGGCCTGGACAGCTGCCTGGAGCTGGATCTCAAGAGCGTCAGCTTCGGCACGCAGGCGCCGGGGCTGAACGACAGCGCCGCCGCCGAGGCGATCCGGATGCGGCACGAGAGCTGGGCAAAGGCATTGCCGAAGGAGTCCGCAGAGCTGTGGGACGCCCTGGAAGGCTGGGAGGCCGATAGCCGGTCCGCCCTCTTCGCCCATGTCGTCAGCCTTTCGGTCAATGCCGTGCAGGAGGCCTGGAACCGCCGGCCCCGGGCGCTCGCCCATGCGGACCAGCTGGCCCAGGCTGTCGGCCTCGACATGGCGGCGGCCGGCTGGCGACCGACCGTGGACACCTTCCTCGGCCGCGTCACCAAGCCCCGCATCCTCCAGGCGGTCACGGAGGCGAAGGGCCAGCGCGCCGCCGAGCGGATCGCCCACCTCAAGAAGGGCGACATGGCCACCGAGGCGGAGACCCTGCTCGCGGACACTCGGTGGCTGCCCGAGCCGCTGCGCACGGCCGGCATGAAAAGCCCCGAAACCGGGGAGACGACGGCGCTGGACTCCGTCGTCGAGAAAACGGCGGAAAACGACGGCGAAACGGCCGTGGTCGAAGGCGACGGCTTCGACGACACTGACGAAGCCTCGGACGCTCCCGTCCCCTCTGCCGCTGAATAGCACCGGCGACCTGCGCGACGGGCCCACCGGCGACGGTGGGCCTTTTCTTATGGAGGTCCATCATGGCGCAATCGCCCCATGATCTGGCGCGCCGTCTCGCCGAGCGCGCGGAAGCGGTGTGCCGCCACTATCTCTCCAATGGCCGGCGGCAGGGGAACTACTGGCAGGTGGGTGACGTGCGCAATACGCCCGGCCACTCCATGTTCGTGCGTCTCAGGGACTCTCCGAAAGGGCCGGCCGGCAAGTGGACCGATTATGTTGCGCCGAGGGTTATGTTGCGGGCGCGCGCCGGGCGGCGGTGTTGCGAGGGCTCGGCAGCTTCTGCACAACATAATCTCAGCCCGTCAGGGAGGGTCGCGTGATGCCCCGCGACGCTTCCGAGCTGGCGCGGCGTCTCGCCCGCGACGCCGAGGCAGTCTGCCGCCATTACCTCTCCAAGGGCCGACGCCAGGGCCGCTACTGGACGGTGGGCGACGCGCGCAACGCGCCGGGCCGGTCGATGTTCGTGCGGCTGAGCGGGCCGGATTCCGGCCCCGGCGCAGCCGGGCATTGGACCGATGCCGCCTCGGCCGAGCACGGCGACCTGCTCGACGTGATCCGCAAGAGCTGCGGGCTCGTCGAGTTTCGCGATGTTGCCGAGGAGGCCCGGCGCTTCCTGTCGCTGCCCCGCGCCGAACCGCCATATGAGCCGAGACCGCCCGCTCCGACCGGTTCGCCCGAGGCGGCGCGGCGGCTCTGGGCCATCACGAAGCCGATCGTCGGCACCTTGGCCGAGGCGTACCTGCGCGCCCGCGGGATCACGGACCTGAGGGGATGTGAGGCCCTCCGCTTTCATCCGCGCTGCTGGTATCGTCCGGACGAGCGTGCGCCGACCGAGAGCTGGCCGGCGATGATCGCGGCGGTCACCGATCTTTCCGGCGCCGTCACCGGCGTGCATCGTACCTGGCTTGCCCCGGACGGCTTGGGCAAGGCGCCGATCGACACGCCGCGACGAGCCATGGGCGTTCTTCTCGGCCATGCCGTTGGGTTCGGCGCGGCCGGCGACGTCCTCGCTGCCGGCGAGGGCATCGAGACGATGTTGTCGCTGCGATGCGCGATGCCCGCCATGCCGATGGCGGCCGCGCTCTCAGCCAGCCATCTCGCTTCTCTCCAGTTCCCGCCAGGGCTCCGTCGGCTCTACATCGCGCGCGATGCCGATGCCGCAGGCGAGACGGCGGTCGCGGCGCTCACCGAGGCCGCCGAAGCCGCTGGCGTCGAGGCGCTGGTCCTTTCCCCGCAACTTGGGGACTTCAACGAGGACCTGCTCGCGTTCGGCCTCGGCGCCGTTCGCGCGTCGGTGCGCGCTCAGCTCGTCCCGCAGGATGCGGTCCGCTTCATGCGGCGGAGGATGGCGAGGACAGGGTGACCGACGCCGGCACCCCGTCTCCGACTCACAATGCCTTCAGGAAGGCCATGAGGTCCTTGTCCTCCTTCCATGAGCGAGCGGGCCGTGGCTGCCCCACCTCGCAGAGCGCGACGGCGTTGGCCTTCAGCGTGAGGTCGATCTCGGCATAGATGTTGGTCGTGCTGATCGACACGTGTCCGAGCCAGGCACGGATGGTGTTGATGTCCACGCCGGCGAGGACCAGGTGGCAGGCCGTGGTGTGCCGGATCATGTGCGGCGTTATCGTTCGATCGGCCAGTCCCGGGACCTTGGCCGCACAACGCTCGATGAGGCGGTACACCCCGAAGCGGGTGAACGGCGTCCCGAGCCGGCTGACGAACACGGCGTCTTCGGTCGCGCGGCCGCTGATCTCGTCCACCAGAACGCGCTCGGTTTCCGGCCATAGCGGGCAGTGCCGCGTCCTGCCGCCTTTGCCGTGCAAGGTGGCGAGATCGTGCCCGCCGTTCCGCAATCCCATCTGCAGATCGCACACCCTTAGCTGGGTGGCTTCGGAGACCCTTGCGCCGGTATTGTAGAGGAAGAGCAGAAGCGCGTACTCGCTCCGGCCGCGTCGGGTCTTGCGGTCGGGCGTCGCCAACATCGCCTCCATCTCCGTCCTGGTCAGCCATCCGACCGGCGGCGGCATGGACCGCTTCGACGCGATGGCCCGGATGTGACCGCACCATTCAACATGGATCGGGTCCCGGCTGCCGACGAAGCGCGCGAACGCCCGGATGGCGGCCAGTCGCTGATTACGGGTCCGGGCGGTGCAACCTCGATCTGTCTCGATATGGGCGAGGAACTGCAGCACGTGTCCGGACGTCAGGTCCCACACGGCCAACCGGTCCACGGGCTTGCGTGCCTTCCGGCTGATAAAGGGCAGCAGCAGACTGAAGGTGTCGCGGTAACTCTTACGGGTGTTCCGGGCGAGATTGCGTTCGGTGACGATGTGCTCGCCCAGGAAGCGGCGGAGCCAGGGGCCGAGGGCTGCGAGGTCAGACATGCCGACCTCCCTCTGCATAGCGGGCGAACCGCAGCGACGCCTGTTCCAGCAGCTCCGGCGTCATCGACAGGTAGACCTTCGTGCCCTCCAGATCGGCGTGACCGAGATAGGTGGAGAGCACCGGCAGCAGCCGTTGCACATCGGCGCCCTGCCGATACCAGCTCGTCAGGCGATGGACCGCGAAGCTGTGCCGAAGGTCGTGCAGGCGCGGGACCTTCCGACCACCTGCCGCGCGGTGGATCCCGACGACGCGCCGCAGCGTGTCGAACGCGGCCTGCACGGTGCTGCTCGCGAGCCGAGTTCCGTCCTGGTTCGCCAAGAGCAAGGCGTTCTCGCCTTGGGCAAGCCCGCCGCGCCCACGCAGGGAGACGTGTCGGTCCAGTACCGCTGCGAGCTGTGGTCCGACCGGAACTAGGCGGCTCTTGTAGAACTTCGTGGCCCGGATGGTCAGGACGGCGTTCGCCAGATCGACGTCGGCCAACGTGAGCCGGGTCGCCTCACCAAAGCGTAACCCCGCCGCGTACAGCAGGAGAAGCAGGGTGCGGAACGTCACCGCATCCAGCTGGACCGCGCCGCGCCGGCTTGCCTCCACGGTCGCGGGATCGAAGAGGCGCGCAAGCTCATCGCGCGAGTAGATGTAGGGCGGTGCCCGAACGGGCGATCTCGGCGCGTCGACCGGCATGGGCGAGCGGGCCGCATGGCCGCGGCTGATCGCGTGACGCCAGAAGCCGGCAAGCGCATAGTACCTGTTCTCGCGGTGACGCGTCGGCGGGCCCTCTCCCGCGAGGTAAGCCAGGACCTGTCCCGTGGTGGCCGCGTCGCAGGCGGCATCGCCATCGGCATGGTCAAGGAAGCGGCGCAGCAGGTTCGCGCCGGTCGTGAACTTCGCGCCGTGAGCCCGTCGCCAGAGCACATAGCGTTCGATCGCCTCGCGCAGGATCATGCCAGGCCCTCCAGGTCGAGAGCGGCCACCTCGCGAAGCGCTGCGAGGTCGACCTTGGCGTAGATCGTGGTGGAGGACGGATCGCGATGGCCGAGGAAGTCCCCGATCACCTTCATCGATGTACCCTGATCCAGGAGGTGCTGGGCCGCCGCATGCCGCAGGGCGTGAGCCCCACGTCGTCCGGTGACGATGCCGATGCCGGCCAGCCGGTCGCTGACGATCTTGCCCAAGGCTCTTCGGTCGAGCGGGCGGATGGGCGCGCGCGTCGTGAAGAAGAGACTGCGGCCGAAGCCGGACGGCCGCGCCTCCCTGATGTAGCGCAGGATGGCGTGGCCGACGCCCTGCGACAGCGGCCACAGATGGGTCCGGCCCGGTTTCGGGCAACGGACCCGGAGCATGGCGTTCTCCCAGTCCAGATCGTCCAGCCGCAGCCCACCGACCTCTCCGGTCCGAAGCCCGTACCCGATGAACAGCATCAGGATGGCCCGGTCGCGCTTGTCGACCGGGCGGTCGCCCCCAACCGACGCCAGCAGGCGCACGACATCCTCGCGCCGCAGCCCCTTCGGCACGCCCTCGTCGGCCATGAAGCGGGGTGCCACGATGCCCGCAGCGAGGCCCGCTCGGCACCAGCCGCGCATCTCGGCGTACAGGAAGAACGCCCTTAGCCGCTGCGCATAATCATGTCTCGTCCGGCGGCTCCAGGCGCCACGCTCGTGCTCCGCCGCCATGGCATCGTCGATGTCGGCCATGCCGACGACGCTCAGCCGGACGCCTTTGGCAGCCAGCTGGCCGAAGAAGTGGTCGGCCGCCTTGCAGTAGCTTTGCACGGTCGCATCGGAGAGCCCACGATCCCCGCGCGACCATCGTGCAAAGGCCTGGACCTCGCCATGATGCGGATGGCGGCAGTCGCCATCATCTTCGAGCCAGCCCAGAAAGGTGAGCCATCGAACACCGTTGCTAACGAAGCGGTCGCGCGTCTTGGGCGACGCGGCCCGATCGCACCGGCGTCCCCTCGGCTGCGCCCATAGCGCCGCGGCAGCCTCGATCCGTGACCGGCTCACCCGGTCGCCATCTTTAAGGTCCAGAAGGCGCACCAAGCTCAGCTGATCGTTGGCACACTTGCGCAAGGTTGATCGTCTCGTGCCGGTCGCCTTCAGATGAGCAAGGTATCGCTCCCGCTGCTCTGCGAGCGGCGCCGCCCGATACGGGTTGGCGGTGTGGGGGAAGAAGATGTCATCGAACACGCTGGCCTCCATGTTGTTGGAGGCTTGATCTTCCTGACGGAGCGGGGCGGCGGAAGCTATGTTGGTCGAAACCGCTCAGACAGGGATTATGTTGCGCAAGAGCTGACGATCGCTCGCAACACCGCCGTCCAGCGCGCGCCCGCAACATAACTCTCGGCGCAACATAATCGGTCCACTTGCCGGCGGGGCCTTTCGCGCTGTCCGTCAGCCGCACGAACATGGAGCGCCCGGGCGTGTTGCGAACATCGCCCACCTGCCAATAGTGCCCCTGCCTCTGGCCAGCGGAGAGATAATGGCTGCAGACGGCTTCCGCCTGCCTGCCGAGCCGTCGGGCGAGGTCATGCGCTGCATCCGACATGGGGACGCTCCAACAGAAAGGCCCGCCGTCCGGGCCATGCGACAGGGGGAGCGCGAGGCGACGGGCGGCGGGCCAAGTTGCCCGGGAGGATTATTCGGCAGCGATCGGGGGAGAGATCGCTTCGGGCTCCTCACTATCGGCGAGGTCCTCGCTGTCGCCCATGGCCGTTGCGCCGTCCTTCTCCGCCGCCTCTTCGCCGGCGATGTCGCAGGGCTGGGTTCGCAGGGCTTCCGGGAGCCAACCGCTGTCGGCGAGGAGGGTTTCGGCCTCCCGCGCCATGTCGCCCTTCTTGAGGTGGGCGATCCGTTCCGCCGCGCGTTCCCCCTTCGCCTCGGTCACCGCCAGCAGGATGCGGGCCTTGGTGACCCGGCCGAGGAAGGTGTCCACGGTCGGCTTCCACCCGGCCGCCGCCATGTCGAGCGACACCGCCTGCGCCAGCCGGTCGGCATGGGCAAAGGCGCGCGGACGCCGGTTCCAGGCCTCGTGCACGGCATTGACCGAGAGGCTCACCACATGGGCGAACAAGGCGGCGCGGCTGTCGTGCTCCCACCCGCTCAGGGTGTCCCAAAGTGTACCCGGCTCCTTGGGCAACGCCTTGGCCCAGCTCTCATGGCGCACGCGGATGGCCTCGGCCGAAACGCTGTCGTTGAGGCCTGGCGCCTGGGCGTTGAACGACACGCTCTTGAGATCGAGCTCGAGGCAGCTATCCGAGCCATAGGCGTAGAAGGCCTTCAGCGTGAGGGCGTGGACTGCGGCAAGGAAGGCCACATCGGGCTGCTCACCGAGCGCATGGCGCAGGCCGAGCGTCCGATGGGTGGTCAGCTCCGTGAGCAGCCGGTCGGAGATCGGCGTGAGGCCGTCTTCCTCCTCGGGCTCCGCAGGGGCATCGGGTGTGGCCGCCTCCTGGAGAGGAGTCGAGGGCATGGCAGACCCATCATGGCTCTCGGCGGGACGGTCTTGGTCCTCCTCGACGGGCACCTCGTCCTCGGGACGGACATAGCCCCGTTCCACCCGGAGCTTGCCATCCTGCGCGATGCTGACGAATGCACCGGCACGAACGACCTCGGCAGGGTCGAACACGACGGGAGGCGCTTCGAAGGCCTCCAGCATCGCCTCGAGTTCGCCAAGGCGGGCGTCGGTCTCTTCGGGAAGCTCGTCGGCATCGGCATATTCTTCGGAGAGGCGATCGTATTCCGCCTGGGCGGTCTCTCGTGCGGCCTCCTCCTCCTCGGTCACCGGCGCGGGCTCGCCCCGCAACTGGCGCAGGCCGTAAGTGTGGCCATAGGCGAAGTCCGGCGCCACCTCGATCCACTTCCAGCCTTCACTCCGGATCGCGTCGGCCTCGGCGGCAAGCTTCTCCGCCACCATCCGGTCGACGAGGGTTACGTCCTGCAGCCAACCGCCATCATCGCTCTGGAACAGGTCGCGCAGCACCGTGCCGCCGGCCGTCTCGTAGGCTTCGATGCCGATGAAGCGGGCCCGCTTGTCGCTGGCCCGAACCGCGCCTTCGGTCAGCATGCGCCGGATGGCATAGGGCTGCTTGTCGTAAGTCTGGGCGAGACGCTCCAGCACCTGCTCCTGCCGCTCATGGTCGCCCGACACGGTGAATGCCATGAGCTGGTCGAGGCTGAGGCCATCCTCGGCGTAGGTGTCGAGCAGCTTTTGAGAAAGGGAGGCGAGCTTCAGCCGCTGCTTCACCACCGCGACCGAGACGAAGAAGGCGGCGGCGATCTCCTCCTCGGACTGGCCCTTCTCGCGCAAGGCGAGGAAGGCGCGGAACTGGTCGAGCGGATGCAGCGGCGCGCGCTGGACGTTCTCGGCCAGCGAATCCTCCTCGGCGATGCCGCCCTCCCGCACGATGCAGGGCACGGGCGCGGTCCGGGCGAGGCGCTTGCGCTTCACCAGCAGTTCCAGCGCCCGATAGCGCCGTCCGCCGGCCGGGATCTCGTACATGCCGGTCTCGACCCCATCCGCATCGATCACGGCTCGGACATTGAGGCCCTGGAGCAGGCCCCGTCGGGCGATGTCCTCGGCGAGCTCCTCAATGGAAATGCCGGCCTTCACCCGGCGGACGTTGGACTGGCTCAGGACCAGCCTGTTGAAGGGGATGTCGCGGGACGACGAAAGGGTGATCTTCTGAACGGCCGTGGCCATGGGATGCTTCTCCGCGACGGGCGGCCGGAGAACCTCTCTCTCTGACCTCCAACCCGTCACGAAGCACGGCGCCGCCCTCTGCCTCTGAAGACGGCGCCGCAGAACCGACAATCCGGAAACCTGGAACGACACGGAGCCAGAAACACGGCGATCCGCATCTCCGGCTTTGCGGATCTCAGGCGGCCCGGTCGAGGAGCTTCTTTGCCCGGGCCTCCAGATCGAGGCGAGCATCCTGATGCGGCTTGTCCCGCGCCACCGCTGTGATCCCCTGCACAAAGTCGAAGATACTCTCCGGCTTGCGGCCTTCCTCGGCGAGCACGGTGTCGATCACCTTCTGCGTCTCTGCCTTGGAGAAACCTTTGCGACGCAGGAACTCGGTACGGTCTTCATCGTTGCGCGCCACGATGCGCTCGCGCGCCGCCCTGATGCCGTTGACGAAGGGCATGGGCGAGGAGTTGGCGAAGCGCTCCAGGGCCGGCGCCGCCTGATGGGCGAAGCGGGAGGCGGCGTATTTGGAGTGGCGGATGGTGATCTCCTCGAAATCCTCCACGCCCCACAGGTTGCGGTTCTGGCAAACCGCCCGGAGATAGAAGCTGGCGATGCCCAGCGTCTTGGCGCCAACCTCCGAGTTCCAGCAATAGAAGCCCCGGAAGAACAGGTCGGGCGAGCCGTCAGGCAGTCGGCCGGCTTCAATGGGGTTGAGGTCGTCCACCAGGAACAGGAAGACGTCCCGGTCAGAGGCGTAGAGCGTGGTCGTGTCCTTGGTGATGTCGACGCGGGGATTGTAGATGCCCGTCGACCAGTCGAGCACGCCCGGCACCTTCCAGCGCGTGTCGCCGGTGCCATTGCCGGCGATGCGGCGCACGGCGTCCACCAGCTCATGGTCATAGATGCGGCCGTAGTCGGGACCGGTCACCGCCCGGAGTTCGACGCGCCCCTCCTCCACCTCCAGCGTCTTCACCTGCTCGGCGCGGTGCGACAGCAGGCCGTGCTGCAGGTTGATGCCGGCCAACGGTGCTGGGAGCTGACGCAGATAGGCGGCGGGCGCCCCGATGAGGCCCGCCAGCTGGCCGAAGCTCCAGTGGGTCGGGGCCACAGGCGCCTCCGCCCCGGGCAGCGCGAGCGTCAGCCGGTCCGGAGCCTCCCGGCTCGCCTCGACGCGGATGGCGGCGCTCTCCACGGTGCGCGTCCGGCTCCGGTCGGACCGCCCGCGCACCGCGCCATAGAGCTCAGACAGGGAAAGGAAGCGCTCGTCCGCCGGCCGGGAGAACCACTCGGAGGACACGCGGCCGATCACCCCGCCGCGGTTCGCATCCACCCTGTATCCGCCTGCCACTTCCCGGCTCGTCTCTAGAACCTGAACCTCAGTCATGGGACCAAACTCCGTGACGGGCGCCGGAAGCCTCTCTCCCGATCTTCAACCCGTCACGGAAATCCGATCCAACCTCTCGCTCTCGACAATGCGGTCGGAACGCCGGCCGAATACCGAAGAGCGTCTCGCTCGGGTGGATGGTATCCCGCCGGATTGACGCGTGAGGGAGCGAGGCTGTCACTGCCTCGGGAGCGCCATAAGCAGAAGTTCGCTGCGGTGAGGGCGAACGGCCGGTATGGGGCCGACAGCGGACAGTCCGGTATTGGAAACTTCGCACGATAAGCGGACATGTCGCCGATGACAGTCGTGGGCAGGAACTGACCCAAAGCTGACGTCCGGAACGTCTGGTCTCCGGCACCAACCTGCGCAATGTAACCTTCTGATCCAGCTCGCCATTGCGTAGAGGTTGGACGTGACATCAGGACGGCACGTCTAGCCCAAGCGTAACGCGGATGGGGTGATCTGCAGGCCAATCCTCCAGAGCGATGAGCAGCGGGTTCACCGGCAGTGCGACCCCATCCAGCGTGGCGGACACAATGCCCCGGCTCACACCCTGCGGATTTTCCACTGTGATGCGATATCGCGCCGAGCCGTGGCGGATCGTCAGCTCGAAGCCCGGCCACTCCCGCGGGATGCAGGGATCGAGGCGGAACATGCACCCTTCCTTGCGCAGCCCGAGGATGCTCTCGATCCCCGCCCGTTGCATCCAGCCCGCCGAGCCCGTGTACCAGGTCCAGCCGCCGCGGCCCGCGTGGGGCGGCTCTGCATAGATGTCGGCGGCGAGCACGTAGGGCTCGACCTTGTAGCGCAGGACGTCGGAGCGGGTCCGCGCGTGGTTGATGGGATTGAGCATGGAGAACAGGGCCGCGGCCCTGTCGCCATCTCCCAAGGCTGCGAATGCCATCACGGACCAAAGCGCCGCATGGGTGTATTGGCCGCCATTCTCGCGGATGCCCGGCGGATAGCCCTTGATGTAGCCGGGATCGAGCGGCGTCCTGTCGAACGGCGGCGTGAACAGCAGCGCCAATCCTTCGCCCGGCCGGATCAGCTCCCGCTCCACCGCCGCCATGGCGCGGACGGCCCGTGCGGGATCGCCCGCGCCTGACAGCACCGCCCAGGACTGCGCGATGGAATCGATACGGCATTCCCCGCTCATGGCCGAGCCCAGCGGAGTGCCATCGTCGGAGAAGGCGCGGCGATACCATTCCCCGTCCCACGCCGCGCGGTCGAGCGCAGCGCCAAGCCCCTCCGCATGGGCCCGCCATCGCGCGGCGCGCAGATCGTCTCCCCTTGCGTCGGCCAGGGGGGCGAACGCCGTGAGGGCCGCGTGCAGGAACCAGGCGAGCCAGACGCTCTCGCCCTCGCCGCCTTGGCCCACGCGGTTCATGCCATCGTTCCAGTCGCCGGTTCCGATCAGCGGCAGGCCGTGGCGGCCCAGCGCGAGACTCTGGTCCAGGGCGCGGGCGCAGTGCTCGAACAGGGAAGCGGCCTCGTCGGAGACGGTGGGTGGGAAGAAGGCTTCGTGCTCGCTTATATTGAGCTTCTGGCCTTCCAGGAAGGGCACCCTTTCATCCAGGACGCCACGGTCGCCGCTCACCTTCACATAATGGGCGGTGGCAAACGCGAGCCAGGCGCGATCGTCGGAAATGCGGGTGCGCACGCCCCGCCCCGAATGGGGCAGCCACCAATGCTGCACGTCGCCTTCGACGAATTGCCGTGCGGCGGCCCGCAGCAGGTGCGCGCGCGTCATGTCCGGACGCAGCGGGGCAAGGGCCATTCCGTCCTGGAGCTGGTCGCGGAAGCCGTAGGCGCCGCTCGCCTGGTAGAAAGCCGAGCGCGCCCACACCCGGCACGCCAGCGACTGGTAGAGCAGCCAGCCGTTCAGCATGATGTCCATGGCGCGGTCCGGTGTGCGTACCTCGACAGCGCCGAGGATATCGTCCCAGCCCTTGGTCACTTCGGCGAGGACTGCGTCAAGGTCGGCGGCGCGGAACCGGGCGATCAGTTCGCGGGCCTCCGGCGCATCGGCACCTTCACCCAGGAGGATGACGATCTCCGCGCTGGCATTCGGGCGCAGGTGCACGGTCGACCGCATGGCCCCGCAGGGATCGAGGCCTGCCCCCACGAGCCCGGAAAGCGGCGCGAGCCGCCTGAGCGCCGCGGGGTCGGCGAGGGTGCCGTTTCGCCCGATGAATTCGCGGCGGTCGCCCGTCCAGTCGGTCTGGCGTCCGCCCATGTCGAGGAAGGCGACGCGTGACCCGAAATCGCCGTTCCAGGGATTGCAGGCGAACAGGGCCCCGGTCTCGCTGTCGATGGAAGTCGCCACGAAGGGCGCCGTGGCGGAGCGCGATGGACCGAGCACCCATTCCGCGTAGGCGGTGAGCGAGAGCCGTCGCGGGCGGCTTGTCAGGTTGCGCAGTGTGAGGCGGGAGATCTTGACGGCCCCCTCGACCGGCACGAACTGGACAAGCTCGCTCGCTATGCCATGGGCCGCATGGGTGAAGACGCTGTAGCCCCGGCCGTGGCGGGCCGCATAGGTGGCCGCCTCGTCGCGCATGGGCAGGGCGGTGGGCGTCCAGACGGCGCCGGTCTCATCGTCCCGCAGGTAGAAGGCTTCGCCGGTGCGGTCAGTGACCGGATCGTTCGACCATGGCGTGATCAGGTTTTCCCGGCTGTTCTGGGACCAGGTGGAGCCGCTGCCCTCGGCTGCCACCTGGAAACCGAATGCGGGATTGGCGACGACATTGATCCACGGCGCCGGCGTGGACCGGCCCGGGCCGAGCACCGTCACATATTCGCGTCCATTGTCGGCGAATCCGCCGAGGCCGTTGAAGAATTCCAGCTCCGGCAGCGGAGGCGGCGGCTCGGGCGCCGCTGCACGGAGTCTGAGAGGCACGCTTGGGGTGGATTCGGCTGCGCTGATCCGGTCCAGCTGCTCCACGAGGCTGCCGCGCTGGGCCACGAGTACGATGCGGGCAATGGAAGACAGGAGCGATCGCGTTTCCGCCGGAATGAGATCGGCGCGCAGCACGAATACCCGTCCCGTAGGTCCATTCCGCTCCGCCTGCGGCTGCGATCGGCTGGTGCGGACGAGTGCCTCGAGCGCGATCTGCAGATCCTGCACATAGGACGACTGGCGCTCGTTGAGGATCACCAGGTCCACCGCGAGCTGCTTCATGCGCCAGTATTCGTGCGCCTTCAGGAGTTCATGGGCGACATCGACATCGTCGAGGTCGGAAATGCGAAGCAGCACGATGGGCAGGTCACCGGAAATGCTCTGCGCCCAGAGGCCGGACTGCGGCCCCCCGCCGCGAAGGATCGTGTCCGACGCGGGGCGTAACGTCGGCGCAGCGTAGATCGCATAGCCGGCGAGCCGCTGATATGTGGCCGCATCGCCTGCCGTGATGCCCAAGTGGTAGAGCTCGACCTGAGCCTGCGTCCAGGCGAGGGTTGCCGCGCGGCCATACGCGGCGGTATCGTTATGCTTGTCGATGCCGTCCAGCAGCGCGCCGCGGGTGGACGTCGCCACGGTCCAGAACGCGACACGCGCCATTCCGCCCGGTTCGATCCGCACCCGCCTGCGCAGGGCGAAGATGGGGTCGAGCACCGTCCCGATCGTGTTCGACAGAGGGCGCCCGTCGATGACCGCGATGGGGGTGCGCACACCATGGCCTCGACCCAGGAAGCGCGCACGGTCGGTTTCGACCTCTGGCGTGCCGATGGCTTCGCCTTCCAGCACGCTGAAATGGCCGGCCCAGATTTCCGGCTCGCCCGGGGCGCGCCGCCGGCGCGTGGCCAGGATGGCGCCGATGTCGGCGAGGTATTCCGTCTCGACGAACAGCTTGAAAAAGGCGGGATGGGCGATGTCGGAGGCCTGAGGCGCCAGCACCAGCTCGGCGTAGGAGGTGATTTCCAATTCCCGGACGCGGTTGCCCGTGTTGGTGAGGCTGACGCGGCGGACCTCCGCATCGTCCTCGGCGGAGACGAGCACGTCCAGCGCCGTCTCCAGCGTGCCGTCGCGGCGGATGAATTCCGCGCGGTCCTCGTGAAAGGTCACGTGATAGGCGTCCGGCTCGACGCCGCTCGGCTGGAAGCCACACGACCAGACCTCCCCGCTGTGCACGTCGCGGACAAAGACGTAGGAACCGAAATCGTCGCAGGTCGCATCCTCGCGCCAGCGGGTGATTGCGAATTCGCCCCAGCGGCTGTAGCCGGAGCCCGCGGCGGTGAGCATGGCGGCATAGCGCCCGTTGGAAAGCAGGTGGGTGGCAGGCGTGGCCTGCCGGGCAGACGTGAAGGCGCGCCCGGCGGGTGGCTCCAGATCACGGGCCCGCGCCGCTGCGCGCCCGTCCGCCGACCAGGGGCGCACCACCGCGACGTCACGGGGCGTGCGCTCCTGAAGCAGGAGTTCCGTGGCCTGGACCATGGGCTCGGCATGGAAGCGCGCGCGCATGATGCCGCCCAGAAGCGTGTCGGCGACGGCAACGATGGTCATGCCTTGGTGATGCGCCATGAAGGCCTGCACCACGGCGCGGCTCTCGCCTGCCGGGAGGCGGCTCGTGGTGTAGTCCAGCGCCTCGTAGAAGCCGTAGCGGCCACGGGCGCCGGCCTCGCGGAGCTGGGCCAGATTGGCGCAGGCGGCGATCGGGGCGGCCATGGCGGCAAGCGCGGTCGCATAGGGCGCGATCACCAGATTGTCGCCGAGTCCCCGCTTCAGCCCGAGGCCGGGAACGCCGAAATTGGAATATTGATAGGTCAGTTCCAGGTTGCGGGCGTTGTAGGCGGATTCGGAAATCCCCCACGGCACCCCCATGCCGGCCGCGTAGTCGATCTGCCGGTGAACCACCAGCCGGTTGGTCTGGTCGAGCAGGCTGCCGGCCGGCGCGCGCATGATCAACGAGGGCATCAGATACTCGAACATGGAGCCCGACCAGGAGATCAGCGCGGCGCCGTGGGCAATGGGCGTCACCGAGCGCCCGAGACGGAACCAGTGGCGGGCAGGGACATCGCCCTTTGCGATGGCGAAGAAGCTTGCGAGCCGGGCCTCCGAGGCCAGAAGGTCGTAGCAGCTCGGATCGAGCGTGCCCTCGGCCACCAGATAGCCGATGGACAAGAGATTGCGGCTGCGGTCCAGGAGGAAGCTGAATTCCATCTCGAGAGCCATGGCGCGGGCGGTGTTCTCGAGCGCGGCCAGGCGAAACCCCAGATTGGTTTCATCCGTCGGTCCATCCGCCAGATCGCGGTGGTGACTGGCGATGGCGTCGAGGCTGGCCTGTGCCCAGAACAGCAAGTCCGAGCCCGGCGCGTCGCCGCGTTCGGTGGCCAGGGCCCGCGCGATATCCACCATCGTTTCCGCAGCGGCGGCGAGATCCGCCAGCCGGCAGGACATATCCTCACCGGCCGATAAGGCCCGGCGTGCGGCGGTGGCGAGGGTGGCGAGTGCTTCGTCCAATTGTGGGAGGGTCACGGTCTGGGTGCGGCGCCCGTCCGCAAGAAGGCCGGCCTCTTCGCGGGCCAGGTCCAGAGCGTCGGCGATCCCGGCAAGACGCTGCGTGATCGGCTGCGCGGACGCCTTCCAGTCCCGCAGCGCGTTGGCGAGCGCGATGAGATGCCCGGCCAGGTTTCCGCTGTCGACAGTGGAGACGTATTTCGGATCGAGGGCGCGCAGGTCGCTGGTGTCGTACCAATTGTAGAAATGGCCGCGGAAGCGGGGGAGGCCGGACATGGTGCGAAGTGTCGCCTCCAGACGGCGCACGGCGTCGCCGGTTCCCAGCCATCCGAAATCGCGGGCGCTGGCGACTGACAGCAGATAAAGGCCCATGTTGGTCGGCGACGTCCGCCGCGCCAGCACCGGCGCGGGGGCTTCCTGGAAGTTGTCCGGCGGCAGGGCGTGGTCCGCATCGGTCACGAAGGTCTCGAAGAACCGCCAGGTGCGCCGAGCGGTCAGCCGCAGCGTTCGGGCCTGCGCCTCCGACATCCGCAGTTGGTCCGCCGAATGAGGCGAGCGACTGACGAAGCGCGCCACCGCCGGCGATGCAGCCCACGCCGCGGCGAAGAGCGCCGCCAGCGGCCAGGCACCCCGTCCGGCGACCCCCGCAACAAGCAGTGCCACGCCGGCGATGACAAGCGCGCCGGCCATCCGGCGATAGGAGCCGGCACGATCAAGACGTCGGGCAAGGCTCGCCTGCGCGGCCGGCACCCATTCCAGCAGGTGCCGGCGGGTGACCAGCAGCCGCCACAGCGTGCGGGCGATGGCATCGCCCATCAGCCATGCCTCGTAAGCAAGGAACACCACCGCGAGTGCGGATTGCACCATCGCCAGACGCAGGTCTCCCAGGAGGGCGCGCAGATGACTGGAGATGGCGATGCCGCGCTGACGGGGCACGATGGCGGCGAGGACCGGAATGAGATTGGGCAGCGCGAGGGTGAACAACACAACGGCGGTCCAGAACAACGCGGCGGCGAAAGGCAGCGTCCAGCCGGCGACAAGGGCCGCGACGGCCAGGGGCGCGGACAGGGAGCGGCGCAGATTGTCGAGCATCTTCCAACGCCCCATCACGGGGATGGCGCTGAAGCCCCGGGTGGCGCCGGGGAGCTGGGGTCCGCTTCCGAAGATCCAGGGCAGAAGCTGCCAGTCGCCACGCGCCCAGCGATGGCGTCTTAGGGCGCTGACGTCGTAGCGGGCGGGAAACTCCTCCACCACTTCCACGTCGGAGGCAAGGCCGGCACGCGCGAACACGCCCTCGAAGAGGTCATGGCTGAGGAGGGTCGAATCCGGCACGCGGCCTTTCAAGGAGGCCTCGAAGGCATCCACGTCGTAGATACCCTTTCCGGCGTAGGAGCCTTCCCCGGACAGGTCCTGGTAGACGTCGGACACGGCCGAGCCGTAGGGGTCGATGCCGCTCATGGAGGAGAAGGTGCGCTGGAACAGCGATCCTTCCTCGCCCATGGGCAGGGACGGCGTCACCCGCGGCTGGAGGACCCCATAGCCTTCCACCACCCGCCCCGCCGCCGCATCGAAGCGGGGCCGGTTGAGCGGATGGGCCATCTTGCCGATGAGCCGGCGGACCGTGTCGTGCGGCAGCCGGGTATCGGCGTCCAGCGTCACCACATAGCGCACGTCCTCCGGCAGCCTCGGCGGGCATTCGGCGATGTCCATGAAGGTGGTATCGGCGGCACCGCGCAACAGGCGGTTCAATTCGTGGAGCTTGCCGCGCTTGCGCTCCCAGCCGATCCAGCGCCCCTCGCCCGCGTTCCAGACCCGCCGCCGATGCAGCAGGGCGAACCGGGCGCCGCCCGGCGTGGGCCCATAGCGGGCATTGAGGCGGGCGATCCCTGCCGCGGCCACGGCGACCAAAGCGTCGTCGCCGGCCGCGTGCTCCGTCTCGGAATCAGTCCAGTCGGACAGGAGCGCGAAATAAAGATCGCCTTCGGGGCTCGCGAGGTGGTGGATTTCGAGCCGCTCGACATTTTCTTCGATGGATGCAGCACTCGTCAGCAGCGTGGGGACGGCCACCAGAGTGCGCAGATGCGAGGGAACGCCGTCACGCAATTCCAGCGCCGGCAGCGCCGTCGCCCCGAAGCCGAAGCTCATGGCGCGATTGACCAGCGCCACCGCGGCGTCGATCGCCGGCAAGGTCCCGAGCGGGGTGAGCAGAACGAGCTGTGCCGCGCCGATGCCGGCAGAGGCCAGGGCGAGCATCGGCAATGCCAGCAACGCCACGGCCGCGATGGCGATCGCCCCCACGTACCCGCCGATGCCGAAGGCCCGGTTCAGATGGGTGGAGATGCTGCCGATGGGCAGGCGAAAGCCGAGCTGACGCTCGAACGCCCGCCGCCCGGCTCCGATCAGGTGGTAGCCGGCATCGCAGTCGCGGCGGGGCCCCTCCGGGTCGCAATGCTCGGCGCGAGCCAGTTCAGTGGCGGCGATCGCCTCACGGGCGACCTCAAGCTCGCTGCGGCGTGATCCGCGCGCCAATTGCTCGATCGCGTCCCGGTAGAGATTGCGGGTCGGAAAGTCCATGGCGTCATAGCCGCTTCCGGCAGCCAGCATGGCATGCACGCAGCTGGTGCGCTCGAACATCTCCTGCCAGTCCAGGTCGGAGATCAGACGCAGGCTGGTGATGATGTTGCGAATGGTCACGTTCGCCGCGCCCTGGCTGCGATGCACGTCGCGGACAACCGTGTCGGCCGTCGTATGCCGGGCCGCCAGCCGCTGATCGAGCCAGACGAGGGCAGGCGTGATCCCGGGATCCTGGTCGCGCAGCCGGTGGACCAACTGCACGGCGAAGGCATCGGGGAGCCCGTCCTGCTCATGCTTGGCGAGCACAGTTGCAACGGGCTGGCTGGGGCCGCCGCCGACGCCCAGCAGACGATCGGCCAAAGCATCGGCGTCGCGCCGGGCGATGCGGTCATCGACGATCGCCTGGGCCAGACGCCGGAGATTCTCGATGAGCACGATCCGAAAGGTGATGGAGACCGCCCACAGCTCGCCAATGGTCAGCGGCTGGACCTCCTGGTAGGCCCTGAGATAGCGCGACAGCATCTCGGGATCGAAGCGGCTGTCGGTATGGGCGACGAACGCCCAGGCCACCCCGAACACGCGCGGATATCCGACGAAGGGCCCGGCGGCGAGCTTGGGAAGCTGACGATAGTATCCCGGCGGCAGATCGGAGCGGATCTCCTGGATCTGCTTTTCCACCAGATGGTAATTGTCGATCAGCCATTCCGCCGAAGGGGTGATGGCGCCGCCTTCGGCGACGGCCGCGGCAATGGCACGGTAGGCCGCCAGCAAAGCGGCGCCATTGTCGGCGAGGCGGACCGAGAGCGCATGTCCCTTGGTGAGCCGAGGCTCCACCGGTTGCGCCTCGGCCAGGCTGCGGGCGTGCTCTTCGAGCCGCTCCATACCGAAGAGCTCTTCGCGGACAGGCTGGTCGTCCCAGAGGGATGACGCGGACGTACGCCCGATAGCGCGGAGAAGAAGTGCGAGCAAATGGACCTTTCCATCGTGCGGTGCGGCCCACGATCGGTTCAGTGAAGAGCGGTGCCGGAGGGCCGCGCCGCGCGATCTTATGACCGGTGGAGCAACGGTCTAATCCTCGATCGTGTCCGCGAAGGCGCGGGCGAACCGGATTGCCATGGCCCGCGCGTCCGCCTGGAGCTGCGCATTGCTCTTTGGCGCGGCGGAGCTGTTGCGGACAGGAATCTCGAGTGTGACGGTTCCCCCACCGCTGTCTTGCTCACGCCAGATCACCCTGGCAAGGACGTGCTCGGCGTCGAGCGACTGGAAAACGATGTGAAGGCCCTTGTTCATGGCGATCTGGGCGCCTTTCTCGCGTCGGGTCGGGCAGGACGCGCGACGAGCCTCTCGCGGTGTGTCTCGCGAACGTGCCGTGGCCTCGTCCAAAAATGCGCCGGCCCTAGAAGTCGGACGCGGCGAGGCGGTGGAAGTTTTGCCTGCGACGCGCATAGACACCGCTCGCGACGCGCTGGATCTGGCCCCTGTTCATGTCGAAGGCCCGCAGAGAGGCCTCTTCGTCCTGCCCGCCCTGGGGATTGAATCGCTTCAGGGCGTCAGCGTCGAGATTGAACACGATCTCAAAGGCGGAATCGTGCCCCCAGAAGGTCACGCAGCGCCTGACCGGATCAAAGATGCGGCTGGCATTGGGAAACTGGAGTGACATTGGTCTTTCCTGTGATGGCTGCGTCCACCTGGTTGGCGGCGACGGAAGACGTCAGGTCGCCGTTGCCGGCCGATGGCTGGTGATCCTTCAGCATGGCGGCCTCCAGCTCGACGGGGTCGATATCGAGGCTCGCGTACCGGCCCTGAGGAGCCGAAATCGCCGGGATATGCAGCACCGTCGCCACACGTCGGTAAGCGATGAAGGAGAGGCCGAGAATCTGCTCCTCGTCGGTCACAACACGGTAGGTCCCAGCCGGCAAAATGCCATCGACATTGCTCAGGCGAAAGGGATGATCGAATGAAACCATGGTTTCACGGGTTCGAATGTTCATGATAACACCTCAATTTTTCTTCTTTGGAGGCCCTACGGACACGGGAGACCATTTTGCGAAGACTGGCTGCGCCTCAGGTTCCTTGATCTTTTTCGGCTTCTTGGATTCGCGGTTGCCGCGCAGCTGACCTTTGGCCATGTGCGCCTCCTGTGTGGTCCGTCGGTTGATGCCGGGGGTGAAACGAAAACAGGGGTGAAATGAAAAACGCCTTGCCCTCTCAGGGAGGTTGCAAGGCGTCGGGCGCCCTGCGGGGCGAAGGGGGGCGCATCGCCGCCGAAGCTGCCGGTACATCCGCGGTCAGCGACAGGATCGAGATGCGCGGGGCCGCCGCTTCCGAACACTTCCGGGACGACGGCCAATCAGATCAGCTCAAATCCTTGAGCATGTCGGCGGCCATCTTGCCGCTCTTGCGGTCAGCGACCAGTTCGAAGCTCACCTTCTGGCCTTCACGCAGATCGCCAAGTCCCGCGCGCTCCAGGGCGCTGATGTGGACGAAGGCGTCGTTGCCGCCCGCATCAGGGGCAATGAATCCAAAGCCCTTCTGGGCGTTGAACCACTTCACGGTTCCCTCAGTCATGGGGAAGCCTTTTCAATTTGATATTTAGCTTACCGGCACGCAACGCGCGGCTGGTCGTCGAAATCGCGTTTTCAGGCGAGAATTTTTGCTTGGCCGCAGTAAACTTCTGCGAGAACCCAAGTTATCAGGCTTTCTATCGACCCACTCAATATGCTCCTGAATGCCGCAATTGGCAATGACATTTATTTATTGAGCCTGCCGCCACCAAAAGGTGGCACGTTTCGTGCTGAATATACGGCTAGCGCCGCAGGCATTCCGCAGTGTTTACCCTATGAACGCCGTTCAGATCCAAGGCGCTCTCGCCTCCGGGCCTCCGGCGAGGCACTGCTGCGGTTTGCTTTTGTATCCCAGCCACCGCCTCATGACTCGATGCTGCCCGATGGAGCGCCCATTGATCACCCTCCAGATCCACCACATCACCACCTATCGCTTCCATCGGCCGGTGACATTCGGCCCTCACAGGCTGATGCTCCGCCCGCGTGAAAGCCGCGACCTGAGGGTGACATCGAATCATGTGGAGCTGACACCGGCGGCGACGGTGGACTGGGCCCAGGATGTCTTCGGCAACGCGGTCGCCACGGCGACATTTTTCACCAACAGTGATCATCTGGTGATCGAGAGCACGACAGAGCTGCAGCTCGATGTCGTGCCATGGCCGGTGTTCGCCATCGCGGGCTCCGCTGTGTCCTTCCCGTTTCGCTATTCCGACGACGAATGGACCGATCTCGGCGCATTGGGCGTCCCCCAGTTCCCTGACGTCTCCGGGCGGCTGCGGAGCTGGGCGCTCGGTTTCGTCCGGGGAAATTCCACCGATACACTCTCCCTCCTCAAGGATCTGAGCGCCGGCGTATCCCAACGGATCTCCTATCAGAGCCGCGACGAGGAGGGGACGCAGTCGCCAACGCACACGCTTGATCGTGGTTGGGGCTCATGCCGCGATTTCGCGGTGCTGTTCGTCGAGACTGTACGCAGCCTCGGCTTCGGCGCGCGCATCGTGTCGGGCTATCTCTACAATCCGGCCGGAACTTTCGCCGGCCCTCAGGGGGCGGGCTCAACTCATGCCTGGGCGGAAGTGTTCGTGCCCGGGGCGGGCTGGATCCCGTTTGATCCGACCAACCGCAGCATGGGCGGTTTCAATCTCATCCCGGTGGCGGTGGTGCGCGACATCCGCCAGGCCATTCCGGTGCAGGGCAGCTTCGTCGGCGACAGCGGCGCCTTCCGGGATATGACGGTGGACGTCCACGTCACGTCATGAAGCGATAGGGCGCCGCAACCCGGAAGATGTCAGGAAGGTCAGGGTGAGCAGCCCCCCGGCAGCCGAGACCACCGACGCCGCCAGGATTCCGAGTTTCGCCGAGGTGAGCAGTTCCCCCTCGAACGCCATCTCGGCGATGAACAAGGCCATGGTGAAGCCGATGCCCGTGAGCATGGCACCGGCCGCCAGCACGCCCCAGGAGAGCTCGGCCGGACGCTGGCCGAGGCGCAGCGCGACGGCGATCGCGCTGAACATCACGATGCCCGCAGGCTTCCCCACGACAAAGCCGGCGAAGACGGCAAATGCAAGCCCACGATGGAATTCAGCGGGTACGATGCTGACGCCGGCATTCGCCAGGGCAAAAAGCGGCATGACAGCAAACGCGACCCAGGGATGGAGCAGCATTTCCAGGCGCTCGATGGGCGAAAGCGCCTCGCGGGCGGCGATGCCGGCCCGCCGCAGGTCCTGTCGCCCCTTGCTGTCGCCGGCCCAACGCTCGCCTGGGGATAGGCGACCACCCGATCGAAGATCGCATGCAGGCGAATGCCGCTGACCCAGCGTCGGGCCGGCGTCATGAGACCAAGGATCACGCCGGCCAAGGTCGGGTGAATGCCGCCCGAATCCAGCGCCAGCCAGATTGCTCCGCCGATGGCGAAATAGGCCGGGATGGAGCGGATTCCCAACCGCGAGATGACCGCCACCAGGGCAAATCCTGTTCCTGCAAGGGCGATGGGGAGCCAGGAGATGGACCCGCCATAGCCGATGGCCACCACCAGGATCGCTCCCACATCGTCAAAGATCGCCAGCGACAGCAGGAACAACCGCAGGCTCAAGGGAATGCGGTTGCCCAGGACCGCGAGCGCCCCGATGACGAAAGCGGTATCCGTCGCCATGACAACGCCCCAGCCATGCCAGCCATCGCCGCCGCCCTGCAGGAGCAGAAACAGGGCCGCCGGAACCGCCATTCCCCCGAGCGCTGCCGCGAGCGAGAGCGTAATCGTCCGGAGATCACGCAGTTCTCCCAGAACGATTTCGCGCTTCAGCTCCAAAGCGACAACGAAGAAGAAGAGCGTCATCAGACCATCGTTGATCCAATGCTGCAGGGATCGGGAAAAGCTGATCGGGCCGATCTCCAACCCGACGCGCGTGTCCCAGACTGCGAGAAACGGCTTCGCCCAGGGAGAATTGGAGAGCACCAGGGCCACAATAGCGGCAAGCAGCAGCGCTGCGCCGGCCATGCTCTCTATGCGCAGGAAGCGCATGAACGGTTTGGTAAAGCGGTCGGCGGGCTCCTGAGGAAGCCGCCCGAGGCCGTTCGCCATCTTGTTCGTGCGGTGCATTTTTGGTTCGCCCTCGGAACACGCCGAAGACGACGACGCGCGCGGCATCGCAACGCGTCTATCCAAGGTCGCACTACGTCTTCACAGTCATGCTGGCGGGGGCGTCCTTATGCTCGTGTAGAAAGCGCGCGATGAGCGCCTTCAGCTGCGCTGGATCGCCCGTGCTGGCGGTGGCGTTCGCAAAGAGCGCGCGCTGAATCGCCGTCGGCAGCAGGTTCCACTCCTTGACCACGGCTACACCCAAATGCTCGAGAACGCGCCGCTCCGGTCCCGTCAAGGCGTTGACCGACCAGGAGGCCTCGGACCGAGGCATCTGAGAACCGCCCTCCCCCTCCCAGCGCGCGACCGCGGCCGCCATCTCCGTAGCATCGAAGGGCTTGTTTTGGTGGATATCATTCATCGTGAATACCTAGCACATATCGTCCTGATTTACAATTTTCGCCTCTGTTTGCTTTCGCGGTGCGGCAAAACGGCTTTTAGCTTGACCGTTTTCATTTGGCGCGCGGCGGCTTTCTGAGAAACGTCTTCTGACATTGCGCGCGAGATGCACCATTCCATGGCTTCCTGGCAGTGGCCGGACGACCGTTTCGCGGCACGCGTTGGCTGGGCATAAGGGCAGTCGAGAGTCCGGTTGTGGTCGGCACCCAAATGCCCGCTATTGTGAAGGGTTTCGGATGCCGGCCCGATCACGACGGTGGGGCTGGTCACGCGGGCCGGCGTCGGAAAGCCTCCAGGGGAGGAAACCGCGGTCCGACGAGCGCGATGGTTGAGGTCT